>JAPUHG010000217.1 GCA_027297845.1 Gammaproteobacteria bacterium
CACAATGCGGGGAGGTGCAGCCACAAACTGGCGTGTACACTGCGCTCGCTCGCCACAATCGCCTTGTCTTGCACTCGCCTGAGGCCTTCCAGCAGTCTGCTAACGACGTGCAACCGATGTGCAAACGCTACTGAATTCTCATCGGGTATGATGACCTGATGCAAGTAAGCGAAGTCGTTATCCACCGGTATTTGTTTGCGTTGTGCCTCGGTGCGCTGGGGCTGGCCGCGTGTCAGCCGTCTGCACAAATCGAGCAAGCGATTTTTGTCGATGCCAGCGCCGCAAGCGGGCTCGATTTCGTACATATCAACGGCATGAGCGGCCGGCACTTGTTCCCTGAGATCCAGGGACCTGGCGTGGCTTTGTTCGACTTTGACAATGACGGCGACCTGGACGTTTACCTGGTCCAGGGCGGCTACCTGGAAGACAGCGGGACCAACGGGCGCGACTACAGCAATCCTGTGGATCGACTGTACCGCAATGACCTGGTCCAATCTGCAAACGGCCAGCAACGCATTCAATTCAGCGATGTAACCGGCGCAGCGGGTCTGCACGCCGATGGATACGGCATGGGTGTTACTACCGGCGATTACGACAACGATGGCGACATCGATCTGTACCTGAGTAATTTTGGCAACAACCAGCTATGGCGCAACAATGGCGACGGCACATTTAGCGATGTCAGCGAAGAAAGCGGCACCGCCGACCCACGCTGGAGTCACAGCGCCGTATTTGTCGATATAGACCGCGATGGCTGGCTGGACCTGATGGTAGTCAAGTATGTGGATTTTCGCCTCGGCAACAGATAAGCCTGCCCGGATGCGACCGTCACACTCGATTACTGCGGAGCGCTGGCGCATCACGCGCTAACCGAGCGGCTTTACCGAAACCTCGGTAACGGCCGCTTCGAAGACATCACCGCTAAATCCGGCCTGCGTCAGCCGGCCAGCGCCCTCGGTGTGGTCAGCGGTGATTTTAACCAGGACGGCTGGCCGGACCTGTACGTCGCCAACGATGCGATGCCGAATCATCTGTGGATCAACCAGGGCGATGGCAGCTTTGTGGAAGACGCGCTGATGCTTGGAACCGCAGTGAACAGCCAGGGCCAACCCGAAGCCAGCATGGGGGTCGTCGCTGGAGATATCGATGGTGATGGCGACGAAGACCTGTTTATGACCCACTTGCGCGAGGAAACCAATACGCTGTATGTCAACGACGGAGACGGTGGCTTCAGAGACAGGAGTATTGCCAGCAGCCTGGCCGCGGCAAGTCGAGGATTCACCGGCTTTGGCACGGCACTGGTTGATTTTGATCTGGATGGCTGGCTCGATATCGTCGTGGTCAATGGAGCCGTTCGCGCGGTGCAAAGCGAAACACAACGCCAGCAAGCGTTTCCGTACGGCCAGCCAAACCAGCTTTTTCATAACCAGGATGGCCGCTATATAGAAATAAGTGATCAAGTGCCGGCGCTGGCGTTTGCCGAAACGAGTCGCGGCCTGGCGGCAGGTGATATCGATAACGATGGCGACCCCGATCTGCTCATCGCGAATAACCATGGACCGGCCAGGCTGCTGTTGAATACCGCCCAGGATCGTCGCTGGTTCGGACTGCGCTTGCTTGAGCGAAGCGGCCGGGATGCAATCGGCGCCGCGGTAACGATGCGCCTGGCCGATGGCCGCACGCTGATGCGCCGGGTCAGGGTGGATGGCAGTTACCTGTCTGCCAGCGATCCCAGGCTGCTGTTTGGTTTAGCCGAAAACAACGCGAGTGGCGAACTGGTCATCACCTGGCCAGATGGGAGCTGTGAATATCGGACCGGACTGGCGGTGAACCAGTACCACCAGATTACGCAGGGCGAGGAAAACACCGCGGGGCAAAACTGTAACGGTGAAGACTAAGTGAGATTCGTCAGTTACACATTGCTGTTGCTCGCCAGCAGTCTGCTGATAATCGCCTGTGACCCCGGCCCGGCAGGCCTGGCTTTGCCGAGCCAGCCCAGGCTGGATCTCCTGGATGCACCGGTGAGAGCGCAATTTGAACAGGCCTACAGTCGCGCGCAGAAAGAGATGCAGACTGGCTCCCCTGCCGACATCGCGGTGGCAATTGGCGAACTTGGGATGCTTTACCACGCTTATGCCTATCCGGAACCCGCCTTGCAGGCCTACCAATCAGCTCGCGAACTTCAGGACAACGAATCTCGCTGGCATTACCTTTTCGGGATGGTCGCGATTGATCTGGGCATGAGTGGCGCTGCCGAATCCGCTATGCATGCTGCATATCGGTTGGCTCCAGAATCCGGCGTAATAGCGCTCCGTCTCGGACAGATCTTTTTGGATCGCGGATTACTGCAGACCGCCCGAGACTGGTTTGCGATTGCGCTGAAGGACGATCGGCAATCCGGCCAGGCATTGGCGGGCCTGGCGGCAGTCGATCTGGAAAATGGTGATCCGGAGGCGGCTTTGGCCAGGCTGAGCCGTGCCCGGGAACTCATGCCGAACGAAATCTCGATACTCCATGCCATGGGCAATGTGTATCGTGCCCGTGGCCAGCGAAAGGAGGCATTGCGTTTTTTCGAGGAGGCCAGATCGTCCGCCATGCTGCCGCAAAAAAGATTCACCGACGACCCCTATATGCAGGGAATCCTGCTCATGCAAAGAGGCCACAAACGCTTTGACCAACTGGCGGCAAGCGCCCTGGGCCAGGGAAAGACGGACGAGGCGATTGCCCATTACCGCAGCGCGCTGGATGCTCAGCCGAGCGCGCTTGATGTCAGGCACAATCTGGCCCTGTTGTTATGGCGCAGGGACCGGAAGGAAGCAGCACGAACAGAATTCGAGCATATTTTTTCGCTCAGCCCCGCGTACGCGCCGAGCCACATGTTTCTGGCTTTCGAGCTGGGAATGACCGGTGAACTGGCGGCGGCCGAGGAGCATATTATGCTTGCTCTGGAGGCAGACCCATACAACCTCGATGCACAATTATTGCTCGCCGACTTCCTGGATTTCAGCGAACGCAGTGCCGAGGCGCTCCTGGCATACGAAAAGGCAATTCGTCTGGACCCCGACCTGGAAAAGGCCTGGATCGGTGCCACCTACAGCCTGATTCGATTGAACCGCCATGCGGATGCGGACAGAATGATCAGCAACGGTTTGATGCGACTGCCCGCCAGCGAGCAATTGGCCGTATTGCATGAGCAGATGCGAGAATTGAGCAACCATGATTCGAACGACTAGCCATTCGGGAACCCACCAGCCCCGGCTACAGTCTGGTATTGCCGTGCTGATCGCAGCCGGCATACTGCTCGCCGCCAACGCCTCAGCGGCGACCGTCAGTGAGCGTCAATTCAGCCTGCCAGCAAACGGCCTCAGAGAATTGCGGATACATGCCGATGACGGCAAACTGACCGTCGTTGGCAACACGGAAATCAAGGAAGTTTGGGTGCGCGCGACTATACGTGTGCGGCCCACACTCACCGATAAGGAATTCTCAGACTTTTTCGATAACTGGCTTCGCCTGACGTTGAACAAGCATGGTCGCACGGCCCAGCTCGAAGCCACAATTTCGCCAATGGCCATTAGCGAGTACCAGCCACGGATCGATCTCGTCGTTGACCTGCCACCGGAAATGGACCTGATTATTGTCGATGGCCAGGGAGTCGTGGAAATCTCCGGAATGCGCAGCGAAGTGGAGGTTACAGACGGGTCTGGAAAGCTGTTGATAAGAAATATCATCGGTAATGTCACGATCATCGATGAGGCAGGCAGCATGGAAATCAGTGATATCACCGGTGATCTGCAGATCAAGGACCGAACCGGATCGATCACCGCGGAAAAAGTCGATGGCACGATGTTTCTGGACAAACGCTCCGGCCAGGTAAGCATTGACGGTCTCAGTGGAGACCTGATCATCGAATCCAGATTGCGTGGCGAACTGGATATCAGTGACCACGCTGGCAAAGTCATCCGACCGGATTGAGACCTTGCACTTCAAAATCTTCAGCGATGATAGCAACAATGGTTTCTTCAGCGCTGGCAAAACGGTAGGCTTTCGCTACGCTTTCGAAATTTGGTGATGTGATGGATGGTCAGCTTTTACTTCTGCGCCACGGTCAAAGTGAATGGAATCTGCAAAACCGGTTTACCGGGTGGACCGATGTGGATCTGACCGATCGGGGCTCTGCCGAGGCCATCGCGGCTGCAAAATTATTGCAGACGGAAGATATTCAATTTGATGTGGCTTTTACCTCGGTACTGAAAAGAGCGATCAGGACCTTGTGGCTGATGCTGGACACCCGGGACCGGATGTGGATTCCGGTCATCAGGAGCTGGCGTCTCAACGAGCGGCATTATGGGGGTTTACAGGGCCTAAACAAGGCCGAAACAGCGGCCGAATATGGCGATGACCAGGTACAGATCTGGCGGCGAAGCTATGCCACGCCACCACCGGTGTTGGCTCCCGATGATCCACGCCATCCGCGGTTTGACCCTCGTTACCAGGATGTCGACGAAGCCCTGTTGCCAGGCAGCGAAGCGTTGAAAGACACGCTGGAGCGGGTTCGGCCCTATTGGGAAGGCAGCATACTGCCGCAACTGCAAAAAGGCGCCCGGGTGATGATTGTCGCGCATGGCAACAGCCTGCGCGCACTGGTCAAAATGCTCGATGAAATCTCGGACGAAGATATCGTCGGTTTCAATATCCCGACCGGCGTACCGCTGCTATACGACCTGGACGACAAACAAAAGGCGGTGGCAAGGCGTTTCCTCGGCGATCCGGAAGCGATAAAAGCGGCAGCCGAGGCGGTCGCGAACCAAGGCAAAGCGCAACAATAATTTAGCCACCCAATACAGGCAAAACGCACGCCTCACTAGAATTACGTAGGTCCGACATGAGGGCGAGCCCTCATGTCACCATGGATCGCGGATGCCGGGTGCGGACTATAGACCCTCTGTTCTGATATGCAGCAGAGCGCCGCAATGCTTACAGTGTATGGAATCCGTGTCGTGACGGGTCAAGCCACATTCAGCACATTCGTGACGAATCTTGTGCGGCCGGAAGATCGACCGGACCAGGTTGATAAACAGGGAAATACCGACAATCATGATAAGAACCGATAGCAAACGCCCGGCCTCCCCGACCAGAATAATGTCGCCAAACCCGGTTGTGGTCAGCGTCGTAATCGTAAAATAGAGGGCATCTATGTAATTGTTTATTTGCGCATTGACCTTGACCTGCAGCACAAACACCAACGCCGAGACGATAAAAATAAAGACCAGCAGATTGATGACCGCAAAAACGACTTGCTCGTTGCGCGCAAAAAAACTGAAATTCGCCCTGAACTCCTGCAATACGCGATACGAGTGAATCAAACGCACAGCGCGCATGATCCGCAAGAAGGCAAAATTTCCGACCACGGCAGGCGCCATTAATGAGAAAATAACCAGCATATCGACAAGGCTCAGCGGGCGGAGCAAGAATGCCACGCGATCATGGTGCGCGATCATCCTGGCGAGCAATTCGATCATCATTGCCGAGCCGATGACATAGTCAACGATCCTGATCCATGGTGCGTCCGGGATGAATGTCGTGGCTACGAAGTACGAAATCACCGCCAGATCAAAGCCAAGCAGCACGTAACGCGAGCGGCGCGCAAAATCGCTGTTTCCCTGGTAGATCTCTTTAAGTTGACTGACTAACTGCATCCGATAATCCTTAGTTCGCTGCAATCGTATAACAAGGGTAATAGGTCTTGCCCGGCAATTTCATCCTGCCGTCTTCAATGAATCCCTTTAGCAGCTTGTCGATCGCCTGCATGATTTCTCCGTCACCACTAATCTCAAATGGGCCATGCTCACGAACCAGGCGTATACCATCATCCTTGACGTTGCCAGCAACAATGCCGGAGAAAACGCGCCGCAGGTTGATCGCCAGCTGCGTCGCCGGCAGGTCGCGACGCAATTCGACTGCTGCCATGCTTTTGTGACTGACAGCAAAAGGTTTTTTCATCTCCAGGGGGATCCGCAGTAGCCAGTTGTAGTAATAGGCATCCCCGGTTTTGCGACGGTTTCTGGCGACACTCGCGATCGATTTTGTCATCTGCCGGGCAACGCTGACCGAATCATTCTCGATGATCTGGTAGTGCTGCCTGATTTCCTGACCCAGGGTGGTTACCAGGAACTCGTCTATACGCCTGAAATACGACTCGCTGCCGGCCGGTCCGGTGAATATCAATGGCATTTCGATGGCGTCGTTCCTGTCGTCTTTGAGTACACCGAGCAGAAACAGTATTTCCTCCAGGGTCCCGGCGCCCCCCGGAAAAACCACGATTCCGTGGCCCATACGCACGAACGCTTCCAGGCGCTTCTCGATATCCGGCAATACGACCAGGCGGTTGACGATAGGATTTGGCGATTCCGCAGCAATAATTCCCGGCTCGGTGACGCCTACATACCGACCCTCGCGAATTCTTTGCTTGGCGTGGCCGATCGCTGCGCCTTTCATCGGACTTTTCATCGCACCCGGCCCACAGCCGGTACAAATATCCATGCCACGCAGCCCGAGTTGATAACCGACGTCTTTCGAGTAAACGTATTCTTTGCGCTCGATCGAGTGCCCCCCCCAGCACACGACCAGCCGTGGCGGCGTCCGCAGGTGCAACAGGCCGGCGTTTCGCAATATATGAAAAACCAGGTTTCTGATGCCGCTTGCCGACTCCGTATCTACCTGCTCGTTGCCATACAGTTCGCTGGACATGAAAACGACGTCCCGCAACACTGCGAACAGGTTATCCCTGACCCCATTGAGCATCCGGCCATCGACAAATGCACAGACAGGTGCATTCCGCACATCCAGCCTGATGCCACGCGTTCGCCGGACAATTTCGATGCTAAAGTCGGGATACTGTTCGAAAACCTCCGTTGCATTATCGGTTTCCTCACCGCAATTGAGTACCGCCAGCGCACAGCGGCGGAAAAGTTCATTGAGTTCGCCATGGTCTGCTTCGCGCAGGCGGCTGACTTCGTCCTGCGACAATAACTCCAGCGCGCCCGTTGGTGTCACCATGGCATCCATGGTCTCTACACAGCGGTCCTGCCTGTCCTGGTCGGGCGAGCGATGATCCGGGTCTTTGTTCATAAAGTTGAATCTTCTTTTTCGAGTTCGCGGCTCAATTATAGTACCCCGTCTCAATGATTTTGAAAGCTGGAGAATATATTGCAACCAATTGTCCGGGCCGCGCATCATCTCACGAAACACTGCATCCTATAGGGGATCTCCATGAAACGCATACTTGCCATCAGCCTAATTTGTTGCCTGTTATCCGGAGCAAACCTGGCAGCCGCCAGCGAAGACTTGTCGATCACGCCGGAACAAAGAAGCCAGGCATTTGTCGCCGCACTGGACCCCGCTTCAGAAACCGACTGGGAGGCTTTCGTCACCGGCAACTTTTCGGCTGAAATGATCCA
>JAPUHG010000218.1 GCA_027297845.1 Gammaproteobacteria bacterium
CATGTAGCGTTATCTCAACTAGTCCCCAAGATGATCTCTCACGCCGAAAACAGGGATTCGATTCCCCTAGGGAGCGCCAATTTCTTGCTGATGCAGAAACCTCGATTGCCATAGGAAATGACCTCGCCTCGTGCGAAGGTCATTTACTATCTGACCTTTGGCCAATTTGCCCGGCGTTTTTCCTGCGGTTCGATTAAACTCTGTCCATGGAGATTTTCAAAGGCTTTCAGATAGAAGCCGCACACCGTTTGCCAAACGTGCCGGACGATCACAAGTGCAGTCGATTGCATGGGCATTCGTTTCGGATCGAAATTCATGTGTCCGGCGATGTCGGCGACGACAGCGGCTGGGTGATGGATTTTGCCGATCTCAAAAAAGCATTCCGGCCCTTGTTCGAGCAACTCGATCATAACTATCTCAACGAAATAGAAGGCCTGGAAAATCCAACCAGCGAAAACCTGGCGCGCTGGATCTGGGAACGGCTGGTTGACGATCTCCCCGGGCTTTGTCGTGTCGTGGTTTGCGAAACCTGCAACTCCGGTTGCAGTTACACCGGGCCGGGCTAGCCCGCCTTTTTGTAGCCCAGGCCCAGTCTTGCCGGAGCAAAAACTCAACCAGGCGATCGCTTTTTATCAGCAGGGCCAATTCGAGCAGGCACAGAGTCTTTGTGCCGAGATTCTCAAGAGCCAACCCGAGCACCTGGCCGCCAATCGCCTGATGGCCGCTTTGTTGGGCGCAGGCGGCGACCTCGATTCGGCGCTGGCCCATATACAGCGCGTGCTGGAGCAGACACCCGACGATCTCGAAACCCTGCTCACGCTGGCCAGCCTGCAACGTCGTAACGATCAATCCGACCAGGCCGAGGCAACACTGCGAGGTGCCATTGCCCTGCATCCGCAGGCCCCCGCCGCGCATTCCAATCTCGCCAACCTGTTGCTTGCCGGGGGGCTGACAGCAGAGGCGATCGCGGAATTCGAAAACGCTTTGTCCTGCCAGCCGGACTTTGCGGACGCACTTTTTAACCTGGGCGTGACGTTGATGCAGACCGGCGACTACACTGGCGCAGCCGAAAACCTCGCGCGCTGTTTGTCTGTTACACCCGCCGATGCCGATGCCGCTTACAACCTCGGTCTGATTTTTTCAGCACAACGAAACCCCGATGCGCTTAAGGCCTTCCAGCAGGCCCTGCATTACCGGCCCAATCATCACCAGGCACATTTTTCCGTGGCCCTGGCGCTGGCCGACCGGCAACAGTACGGGCCTATGCGCAAGCATTTCCAGGCAGCTTGCCAGCTTGCGCCAGAAAACGCCGCCTACCGGATCTCCTATGTCGTCGCTCTCGGCCGTTTCCAGCCCGCCGGCGACGATGCCGAACTGGAAAAAGAGTTGCTGGCGCTTTTTTCCTCGACCGATCTCAACCTCGAGCTGTTGTTCCGACCGGCATTGAATTACCTGCGAGCGAAAGCGGATTTTCGCCTGCTGCAGGCGGATGGGATGGCAACAGACATCGATCGGCTTTCGGTCGAGACACTGCTCGAACAACTTTGCGAGCCGCTGCTGCTCGCAATACTGGATCACTGCCTGGCAGCGGATGCGGAACTGGAAATCCTGTTAAAAGCCAGCCGGCGCAAGATTCTGTTATGGACACCGGACATGCCACCGGATGATGCCAGCAAGGCCAGGCTGAACCGTTTTTTGCAGGGTCTGTCTCGCCAGCTTCACGCCAATGAATACCTGTGGCTGGCCGATGCAGAGGAAACCGTTGCGCTGGAAGACCTGCTGGCCACGGCGGCCGGAGCCGACTCCTGGCGGTCGTTGCTCGCTAGCTGTTACCTGCCGATATCCGGTTTTCCGGAAGCTCTACGTCAATCTCTGCACGACAATCCTGATTGTGCAGATTTATACCGGTTGCAAATAACGGATGCCGAGGAACGCGAACTGTTTACCGGACAAATGGAGTCGCTCGCGGCGATTGACGACAAGGTTTCCAAAAAAGTCCGCAGGCTTTATGAGGATAATCCCTACCCGCGCTGGCAGACCGCCAGCCGTGAAGACGGCAAGGATTTCGGGTCGCAGATTCGCTCCGTTTTCCCATTGCTGGACCCGACGGGTCTGGCCAGCCCCGGCCAGCCCGAGATCCTGATTGCCGGTTGCGGCACCGGCCGGCACGCGATCGAAACTGCCTCAAAATATCAAAACAGCAAGGTACTGGCGATCGACCTGAGCCGGGCCAGCCTGGCGTATGCCCGGCAGATGAGCCAGCGTCTGGGTCAGGACAACATCGATTATCTGCAGGCGGATATTTTGCATCTCGCCACGCTGGAGCGGAAATTTGATCTGATCGAAAGTTCGGGCGTTTTACATCACATGGCCGACCCGATGGCCGGTTGGCGGGTGCTGGTCGGTCTGCTCAAGGACAACGGCCTGATGCACATCGGTCTGTACAGTGAACTGGGTAGATCGGATATCCTGGCGGCAAGGAAGATCCTGCCCACTGCCGAGTCGGTCACTCTGGATGACATCAGGAAAACCAGGAACGACATCCTCTCTTTGCCGGACGATCATCCGGCGGCCAGCATTAGAAAGAACACGGATTTTTTCTCTCTGTCCACCTGCAGAGACCTGCTTTTCCACCTGCAGGAACACCGCTTTACCTTGCCGCAGATAGGCGACCGTCTTGATGAACTCGATCTGGAATTGATCGGCTTTGACCTCGGCGCCGGCCGTGCGGCCAACTTATATCGGCAACGATATGCCGACGATCCCCAAATGAACAACCTCGACAACTGGCATCGGCTCGAGCAGGAAAATCCGGGTCTTTTTGCCGGGATGTACGAGTTCTGGGTACGCAAGCAATAGACCGCCGCACCAGGACGGCAGCCGGCTGGTCCCGCGCTATCTGGAATGGCCTAAACGATCTTGTTGCGCGCCGCGGCGAGTTGACCATACAAGCTAACGATGGTCTCGGCGGCGCAGTCTGCTTCTTCTTTAGACATTTTGCGAACGGTGGCCAAGACAGGACCTTCGCCATTGAGAGGTCTGATCCGGGTCAAGTCACCGGTCAGTCGCTCAAACTTACCCCTGGCACTCTTTGGTAATTGATCTGACTCCAGATCATCAAGATGGCCTATATAGGCACCAACCAGTCGCTTTTTTATCGATCCGGACCCAGCCAACTCCAGGGTTGCCCGGAAGAATCGCTCTTTCGTGTCCAACATCTTGTCCCCTTGGTTCTATTCGGACCATTTACCATGGTTGCCGACTCTTTTTGAGGCTCTCTTGGCGTGCGGCCAAGACCTGCTGCTGGCAATTCCGTATGCATATCAACAGGCTGGCTAATCAATATATACATATTTGTGACTTATGCAAATTTGTCTGCCTCTCATAACTTCATGGAAAACATGTAGCACGGTACGAAAAAACAGGTAGGAATAGCCCCCGCCGGACCAATTTTCACCGGGAACTCGCGGCTACACTATCGGTCGCATCAGAATAAAGGTAAAAAGCAAGCACCAACCGATTGATTGATTGTTCGGAGCTCAAAACATGCCACCAAAAACCTCAATGGCGGGGATTTGCCTGATTTTAGCAGGCCTGATTCTGCCCTTCAGCGCATTTGCGACCGACGAAGCGCGCCTGCAGCAATTTCGCGACGCGGTAGCGAATGACCGCCAGGCACAGACAAGAGATTGGTTGCGTAACGTCAGCTCGGACCCGACCCTGGACGTCAAAACCCGTGAGCTCCTGCTTTACGAGGGGCTGCTGGCGCTCGGATC
>JAPUHG010000219.1 GCA_027297845.1 Gammaproteobacteria bacterium
CGTCGTTTCTGGCGATAATCGGCGCTGCCGGCCTGGCCATCGGCCTGGCCTTGCAATCGTCATTGTCGAACTTTTCATCAGGAATCATGCTGATTCTGTTTCGCCCGTTCAAAGCCGGAGATTTTGTCGAGGCCGGTGGAACGTTGGGCACGGTTGAACAAATCAATGTTTTCAATACGGTCATGAAGACCGGTGACAACCGGGAAATTATTGTGCCGAACGCGCAGATTTTCGGCGGCACAATAACCAATTTTTCCGCCAAGGCTACCCGGCGGATCGACCTGATCATCGGCATCGGTTACGACGATAATATCGCCAAGGCCAGGCAGATCATCAAGGACATACTGGACGCGGACGAAAGGGTTCTTGAAGACCCCGCACCGGTCATCCTGGTGATGGAACTCGGTGCCAGCAGCGTCGATCTTGCGGTGCGCCCATGGGTTAGGCGCGAAGATTACACGACCACGCGCAGCGACCTGCTGGAAAACATCAAGAGCCGTCTGGAAGACGGTGGTTGCACCATCCCCTACCCGCAACAGGACGTCCATTTGTACAGGGTTGGCGATCGGTAAACCCAGATCATGAGTGAGACCACAGAAATCAGGCCGGATAATGTCGATGCCAGCGAGATAAAAAAATTCACCGCAATGGCGGCCCGCTGGTGGGACCCGGATGGAGATTTCAAGCCGCTGCACCGACTCAATCCACTAAGGCTGGATTACATTGCTCAGCGCTGCGTATTGTCCGGAGCCGCTGTCGTTGATATCGGCTGTGGCGGCGGCCTGCTGAGCGAGGCAATGGCGGCAGCTGGCGCCCGGGTAACCGGCGTGGACGCAGCGGATGCCCCCTTACAGGTGGCAAAGCTCCACCTGCTCGAGAGCGGTCAGCAGGTCGATTATGTGCTGTCCACGGCCGAGCAGTTTCTGGAAACGCACGCCGGGAAGTTCGATCTGGTTACCTGTCTGGAAATGCTTGAGCACGTGCCCGATCCATCTTCGGTGGTCAGTGCTTGCGCAGGTCTGGTCAAACCGGGCGGGCAGGTGATTTTCTCTACGATCAACCGCAATCCAAAGGCCTATGCCCTCGCAGTTATTGGTGCCGAATATATACTTGGCATGTTGCCAAAAGGTACCCACGACTACAGCAAGTTCATCCGGCCGTCCGAGCTGGCGGCCTGGTGCAGAGAAGCCGGACTTGTGGTCCACGATATCACCGGCATGACGTTTAACCCGCTGACCGATCAGTATCGGCTCAAGCGCGATGCCGACGTCAATTACCTGATGCATTGCAGTCGCGAGCCGGCACTCTGAACTCTTTATCCATTAACCGTGTTGCGGCCGTGCTACTCGATCTGGATGGGACTCTGATCGACACCGCACCGGATATGGCCGCTGCGCTGAATCAGTTGCTCGCTGAGCAAGACAAAGCGCCGATGGCCTACCAGGAGATCCGCCCGCATGTCTCGCGGGGCGCCGTCGGGCTGCTGAACCTGGTCTGGACGCGCGCACACGATGAAGACGGATTTGAGACGCTCAGGCAACGGTTTCTGGAGATTTACGCCGTTTTGAATGGACAGCAATCGGTTTTGTTCGAAGGATTTGCCGAGATTCTGGA
The DNA here is from genome assembly GCA_027297845.1 of Gammaproteobacteria bacterium. Classification (GTDB taxonomy): domain Bacteria; phylum Pseudomonadota; class Gammaproteobacteria; order Steroidobacterales; family MnTg04; genus MnTg04. The sequence goes on from JAPUHG010000219.1 coordinate 1,615, forward strand.
TCGACTGGATGAGAGCGATATCGCGTGGGGAATCGTTACCAACAAACCCGCTTGGCTGACTGAGCCTCTGGTCAAGCATCTCGACCTGGATCGACGGATTGGTTGCCTGGTCTGTGGCGACACACTGGAGCAGCGCAAACCCCACCCGGAGCCACTGCTTCATGCCGCCAGATTGCTGAATGAAAAGCCGCAGGAATGTATTTATGTCGGCGACGCAAGGCGCGACATGGAAGCCGCAGAGAGCGCCAATATGGCGGGGGTCGCGGCTGCCTATGGCTATATACCGGGAGATTCGAATCCAGGTTCGTGGCCAGCCACAGCCATCATTGAAAAACCTGCGGAACTCATAGCGCTGATTGGCTTAAACTAGACCCGTGACCGCAGAAACCACCGAAAATCTGATCTGGATCCTGGCTGGCACCGGCCTCGCTGGCCTGGTCATTGGCGCGATGGCTGCCGGCTTATATTTCCTGAACAAAATGAGCCGGATCCGAGCCAGCAACAGCGCCCTTGAGTCGCAAATTAAATCTCAGGCTCAGCTAAAGGATGAACGGCAGGAAGCTTTGCACCTAGCGGAAACCAGGCTGGCCGCCAGTATGGTCGAACAAACGGGAAAATCTTTCCGCGATCACAGTGAAACGTTTCTTAAACTCGCCAAGGAAAATCTCGGCAGCCATCAGGAAAAAGCGCACGGTCTGATGCAGGCGAAGGAAAAAGCGATCGAAGCCCTGATCGAGCCGGTTACCGATGCACTCAGGAAAACAGAAGAGCAGTTGTTGCGCATCGAGAAAGAACGCAAGGAGGCTTACGGGAGCATCTACAAGGAACTGGAAATGGTAAGCAGGAGCCAGCAAGCGCTTCAGGAAGAGACGCAAAACCTGGTCAATGCCCTGCGCCGGCCCGAAGTGCGCGGCCAATGGGGAGAACTCACGTTGCGGCGGGTCGTGGAGCTGGCGGGCATGGTCAAGCATTGCGATTTCTCGGAGCAAACCCAGATCGAAGGCGATGAAGGAGCCATTCGCCCGGATATGATCATTCATTTGCCCGAAGGCAGGACCTTGGTGGTTGACGTTAAAACGCCTCTCGATGCCTACCTCGAGGCGACCACGGCCAAGGACGCCAAAAGCCGGCAGGCCGCCCTGGACCGTCACGCGAGGCATGTCCGCGAACGGGTACGTGAGTTGTCGAGCAAAAGCTATTGGGCGCAATTCGATGGCAGCCCGGAATTCGTCATCTTATTTGTCCCCGGCGAACAATTCCTGGCAGCCGCCCTGGATATAGAGCCCAACCTCAACGAAGAAGCCATCAAACAAAAAGTCCTGCTAACTACTCCCAATAGCCTGGTCGCGCTGCTAAAAGTGGTTGCTTATGGCTGGCGCCAGATGACGCTTGCCGAAAACGCCGAGCGCATCAGGGATCTTGGCCAGGATCTTCACAGCAGGATCGCGACCTTTGCCGGCCACCTGCAAAAATTAGGGCGCCAGCTCGGTAGCAGCATCGACGCCTATAACAGCGCGGTGGGATCCCTGGAGCGAAAAGTCCTGCCAGGCGCTCGGAAATTCATCGACATGGGAATACGCGCATCCAAAGAGATGCCTGAGCTTGAACCTTTGGACAAAACGGCGCGCCAGCTTCAGTCGCCTCACGATGAAGAAACAACGGACGAAGACCCAGCGGGGAAAAAAAAGTAGCCGAATCCTGAGAGCGATGTCTGCCTCGGTTAGCGATCAAAGCCCGGAACAGTCGATGCCGTCCAAAGCCGCCTTTAAATGAACCAAGTCGAAAACATGCAAAATATAAGTAGCTATGAGGCGGCGGACGGATTGTTGGACGACCGTGTCATCCTGATTAGTGGCGTAACCGATGGGATAGGCCGCGCGCTGGCCGTCAAATGCGCCGCGCTTGGCGCAACGACTATTCTACTGGGTAGAAAGGTTCCTCGCCTGGAAAGTCTGCATGACGAGATTGTAGAAGCCGGTGGACCACAACCGGGGATTTATCCTTTCAACCTGGAAACAACCGAGTGGGCGGAATACGAGAAAATTACCGACCTACTGCTCGCTGAATATGGTCGTCTTGACGGCCTGGTTCATTGTGCCGGGATGCTCGGGGAACTCAGCCCGATCGAACACCACGATCCTCATCTTTGGTATCGGGTCTTGCAGGTCAATCTTAATGCGCCATTTCTGCTGACTCGCGCTGGTATGCCGTTGTTAAGAAAATCGGCAGACCCTTCGGTCGTATTTGTTTCCAGCACGGTCGGTCGCAAGGGACGGGCCCACTGGGGCGCGTATTCGGCTTCGAAGTTCGCGATCGAAGGCCTGGCGCAGGTGCTGGCTGATGAAACCGAGAACATCCCGATGCGGGTCAATACGATCAACCCCGGCGCGACCAGAACAAAAATAAGGCGTGCTGCCTTTCCGGCCGAAGATGCCGGTCAATCGGCGCAACCCGATGAGGTACTAGCGCCCTTTCTGTATTTTCTCGGTCCGGACAGCCGTGGGGTCAGTAATCTCAGCGTAGACAGTCAGCCCAAAAACTGATCATTTAATGCGGCTGCGCCTGACCGGCGTCTTGCGCGCTGGTGTGTTTCCGGATTCGTGTTCAATCCCCGCCGCCCGGTAAAGATCGCGCACTTCGTGAGCCAGCAACGCACGGTACCGCCCCCTGGCCAGGTTTCTCGGCAATCGCAGTGAACCATAACGGGTGCGTGAGAGTCGGCTGACGGTTACCCCAGCCGCCTCCCAAAGGCGCCTGACTTCCCGGTTTCGCCCCTCCGCCAGGGTGACGTGAAACCAGCGATTGGCGCCCTCGCCACTACCTCCCGCCACAACCGATTTGAATTTCGCTTGCCCGTCATCAAGTTCGATTCCATCGAGGAGCCGTTGGATTTTATCAGCATCGGGATTGCCCATCACACGGACTGCGTATTCGCGGATCACTTCATGGGACGGATGCATCAGGGCATTCGCCAAATTACCATCCGTAGTAAAAATCAGCAGGCCATCGGTGTTGATATCGAGACGACCAACATTGATCCAGCGGCCGCCTTTTAGCGGTGGCAAGCGTTCGAAAACTGTTTTTCGACCTTCCGGATCGTTCCTGGTGCAAATCTCGCCAACCGGTTTGTGATACATCAGGTATTGATGATCGGCCAGAGATTTGGAGCTTACCGGTTTGTCATCGACCTGGATTTTATCTTCGGGACCGACCGGCTGGCCAACTTCGGCAAGCCGTCCATTAATTTTAACCCGGCCTTCGGAAATCCAGCGTTCGACCTGGCGTCGCGAACCGACCCCCCGCGCCGCTAGAAATTTCTGAATGCGTTGCTTGTCAGGCGATTGACTTGTCACCGGATTCCCCAATGGCATCAGGATCCGGCGCTGCAGACTCCGGCAGATCTTCTGCCTGCTGCTCCGCGGTTGCAGATTCAATGCTAACAACTTTCGGCGATTGACCCCCGTCTTCCACTTCCTGGACAGCCACTATTTCATCCGGTTGCTTGGCCTCGACGGCCTGGCTGCCCAGCTCTTGCACTAAATCTTCGCTTG
>JAPUHG010000022.1 GCA_027297845.1 Gammaproteobacteria bacterium
CTTTCTGGTTTGCCGGGTCTTTCGCGATCGGTGCGCTGGCAGGCCTGGCGGGCGATCGATGGAGCCTGGGTTTCGTCGCCGAAACCGTACGGCAGGTGGTCAGGCATCTTGAATCGCACCTCGCCCAGTTACCCGAAGGCGATCACCGCACGCGCGCCATTCTTGAGAAAATGAAAGATGACGAAGAACGTCACGGAGAAACCGCGAGCCGTGCCGGGGGTGCGGAACTGCCCGAACCGGTGCGCAAACTGATGGGCCTGGTCGCAAAAGTGATGACGGCCACCGCCTATCGAATCTGACAGGATTTCCCTAATTCAAGCGGATAAATTCCGGCCGTGAAAAATCTCCTGCATTTCACTATCGATCTGGCGCGCTATTTCATCGAGCTCCGCGGGTTCGAACTCGTCCACTCCCGAGCCAAACAAATATCGATCGAGATCGGTCTCTTTTAATTTTAATCTGCTGTGGAAAATATTCTGCTGAGGCATGTTGCGCTCGTCGATGTGGAACTCACCGAGTATGTTCGGCGAGATGAAATCGTTGATCGAGTCAATTTCGTGGTCGATGTAATGCTTGGTGCCTTCTACATCCCGGGTAAATCCCCTGACTTTGTAATCCATGATGCAAATATCGGACTCAAACTCGCCGATCAGGTAATCGAGCGCTTTTAGCGGTGAAATCTCGCCGCAGGTTGCCACGTCGATGTCAGCTCTAAAGGTGCAGATACCCTTGTCCGGGTGGCTTTCCGGGTAGGTGTGGACCGTCAGGTGGCTCTTGTCCAGGTGAGCTACGATCGCATCGGGTAACAGCGGATGTTTCAGCGGAACTTCGATAGGCCCCTCGGCAACCATCAGCGTCACGCTCGCACCTTGCGGTTCATAATCCTGGCGAGCCACATTCAAAATATTGGCGCCGATCATATCGGCGACCGTCGTCAGGATGATGGTCAGGCGGTCGGCGTTGTATTCCTCATCGATATACTCGATGTACTCGAGACAATGCTCGGACGAGTGCGCATAACAAACATCGTAGATGTTAAAGCTCAACGACTTGGTCAGGTTGTTAAATCCATGCAAGGCCAGCTTGTCGTTGCTGGAGACACAGTGTCTGGTCATATTGCCGCCATCCGCCTGGAAACTGTTCATTGTGAGGCTGGGAATGAGACGCATTTTATCCCCAAGCTACCTGTCTGGCGACTTTTTTCGCGTGCCACAGGCCCGGGGCGATAGTCCCGACTTGCCCCTGAGCCCTGCATTAGGTAAAAGATGGCTCGGTTACTCTTTTTTTTTGCGAAACCGGGGCTTATCTATGAACAATGCCGAAAAAGCGCCCAGCGATATCCCGGCAATCAACAACTTTCTACGTTATTGCCGCATAAGGACTGTGCCGCAGAAAACCGTGGTTATTCACGCCGGGGACCTGCCCGACATTCTTTATTACTTGGTCGCGGGATCGGTCGAGGTCATGATCGAGGATGAAGACGGGAATGAAATGGTTCTTGCCTACCTGAACAAAGGCGAATTTTTCGGCGAAATGGGTCTGTTTTACGAACAACCCACGCGCAGCGCGTGGGTGCGAACCCGAGTCGAGTGCGAACTGGCCGAAATGACTTATCCGAGATTTCGGCAGATCGCCTCCGAATCGCCGGGGCTGATTTTTGAACTCGCCACCCAGCTGGCGAGCCGCCTTAATCGGACCAATCGCAAACTCGGCGATCTCGCGTTTGTCGATGTTACTGGCCGGATAGCGCACGCGATCATGGATCTGTGCAACGAACCGGATGCGATGACCCATCCCGATGGCATGCAGATCAAGGTCAGTCGCCAGGAATTGAGCCGGCTGGTCGGTTGCTCGCGTGAGATGGCGGGTCGCGTTCTGAAAGTGCTTGAAGAACAAGGACTGGTCACCGCCAAGGGCAAGACGATCGTCGTTTTCGACGCCCGGCCAAACGGCGGCCCCTGAATATAGCAACGCTCGATCAGCCAGGCGTTGTCATCGCCCAAACCCGCTGATGTTATTGCTCAGGCGCAATGACGGTCGCGGGCATATCCTTCCAGCGACAGGAAATTTCTTAGCAGGGCATGGCCGCTGCGGGTCAGGATGGACTCCGGATGAAATTGCACGCCCTGGATGGGTAGTTCACGATGGCGCAGCCCCATGATCTCATCGTCGTTGTCATCGTTTTTGTGTGTCCAGGCGGTGACTTCAAGGCATTCTGGCAGACTCTCCGCATCGACAATCAGCGAATGATACCGCGTCGCTTCCAATGGCTGCTCGATACCCTGGTAGAGATGGCGACCATCGTGCCACACCATGGAGGGCTTGCCCTGCCTGATTTTGCGCGCGTGTATTGTTGTTCCGCCGAAAGCCTCGGCGATACTCTGATGACCCAGGCAGACACCGAGTATTGGCAGCTCGCCGGCGAGTTCGCGTATCGCCTGTACGGAAATGCCCGCTTTTTCAGGCGTACATGGCCCGGGTGAGATCACCAGGTAATCGGGTCGCATGCGCCGGATGTCGGCAACATCGATCTGATCGTTGCGATGAACGAGGACTTCTACACCGAGTTCCCCAAAATACTGAACCAGGTTGTAGGTAAAGGAATCGTAGTTGTCGATCATCAACAACACAGGGGCATACCTGGCGAATCAGACAGCGGCAAGCTGTTCGCGCATCGCCGTTATGGTGGCCTGGTAATCGTCAGTGCCAAAAATGGCTGAGCCGGCAACAAAAGTGTCGGCGCCTGCCGCGGCAATCTGCGCGATATTATCTACCTTGACGCCGCCATCGATCTCGAGACGAATGTCATGCCCGCTGGCGTCAATGATTTCACGTGCCTTGCTCAGCTTGTCGAGCGCCGACGGTATGAAGCTTTGCCCGCCAAACCCCGGGTTAACCGACATGATCAGCACCATATCTATCTTGTCCAGCGAATACTCAAGCCAGCTCAATGGCGTCGCCGGGTTAAACACCAGCCCCGACTTGCAACCGAGATCGCGGATAAGCTGCAGGCTGCGATCGACATGAGCGCAGGCTTCGGGGTGAAAAGTGATGTAATTCGCCCCCGCACTGGCAAAGTCCGGAATGATGCGGTCCACCGGTTCGACCATCAGGTGTACGTCAATTGGCGCGGTCACGCCATGCTTGCGTAGCGCCTCACATATCAGCGGGCCGATCGTCAGGTTGGGCACAAAATGATTGTCCATCACATCGAAGTGGACGATGTCGGCGCCGGCCGCGAGTACGGCATCGACCTCCTCGCCAAGACGTGCGAAATCGGCTGACAGTATCGATGGTGCAATCAGGTAGTCAGACATGGTGGGTCCCGTTGAATCCGTAGACAAAAATCTGGCGGCCACAGTACACCACAACGGCCCTCAGAAAAACCACGGGCTAGCGCAGGCCGCGGGATTTCTTGATCAAATCGTAGGCAGCCCGAATTTCCCTGACCTTAACCTTGGCCTCCTCCATCATGGCTTCAGGCAGGCCCTTGGCCACCAGCTTGTCCGGGTGGTGCTGGTTCATCAGGCGCCGGTAGGCCGTTTTGAATTCCCGGTCGCTGGCATCTTGCGGCACCCCCAGTATCTTGTAGGAAAGCGCCAGCTCATCCTGCGGCGATCTGCCGTCGGCGGACCCGCCGCCCATGTGCATGCGAACCAGTTCCTCGATCTGCGCGAGATCCGCCCGGCTTACCCCCAGTTCCTGGCAGATCGTCCACAGAATCTCTCGCTCCCTGGGGTGCATGCCACCCCCAAGCATCGCGGCCTGGACCTGCAACTCGACGAAGGCCCGGGTAAGGGGGGCGTAAAAATGGCTGAACTGGCGGAACCTCCGCAAACATTCCTGTAACGGAAAATCCGGCTGCTTGCCTTCGCCAAACCAGGCGATCGCCTGCTTGACCTGCTCAGGGGACATGTTCATCTGGCGCATCACGGTCCGAGCGGTATGAATTTCCTGCTCGGAAACCTGGCCGTCGGCCTTGGCCATATGCCCCATCACCTGGAAAGTCGTGCTAACAATAGTATCACGGGCTCGCCGCGGACCAAGCCCACCGAAGTTGATGCCGCCAGTACGCACGAACCCTTTATCGAACTGATGACCGAGATAAACGCCAAACAGGAATCCGATCGGTCCACCGAAAATCAGACCCAGGAAACCTCCAATCAGCTTGCCGATAAATGCGAATGGCATCAGCTGCATCCATCCCCGGGTCGCCCACGTCGTGAGAATATTCCACTTGACCGTGATAGCCGGAGACTGAGAAAATTCGTGGTTTCCATTAGCCAACTTTAACCCAAGGCCAAATAGATGGTAAGCGAAGACAATGCTCCCGGCGCGACCGATGATCGCGAATCCGTGCTCCGTGATGTGACCAGCAAGGCGCTGGTTTTCGGCGAGCAAAGCGCAAAAAACATTGCCCCGGAGATCTTTAGCGACCCGGTCATGCATAATTATTTTCTGTTTTTCATCTATGGCGCCATCGATGCCCTCGGTGACCACGATCGTCTGGATGAGAAACTGAACATGGCGGAGAAACAGGCGACCATGGCGGAGGCGCTGGCTGCATTTGGTACCGCAACCCAGGAGCAAATCGTGGCCACGGTGAAACTGCTTGAGCGCAGCGCCGATGAAGCGGCGATTGCGATAAAACTGGCTGGCCACGATGCAGCGACAGCCTGGGCCTGGGGAGAAAATGAAGAAGCGACGCAACGATTCGTCAGCTTGCTGGAAGACCCCGCTAATTTCCCGCGAGAAGTCGAGCAGGTTTTGGCGCCGCTGGATAATGCGGCCGATGCAAGTGATTCTCCAGCCAGTGACGACATCGATATCATTAAATAAGCACCGGATTCCCCAATGAGCGCATCATTAAAACCCCCTGCAGCATTATTTGATTCAGATCTGCCCAGCCTGGAAAAAATTGGCAGCGGCAAGGTTCGCGATCTGTACAAGATCGACGACCAGCACATGCTGATCGTGACCTCGGATCGCCTGTCGGCATTCGATGTGGTGCTGCCAGATCCAATTCCCGGCAAGGGACGCGTCCTAACCTCGATCTCCGATTTCTGGTTCGATAAGACCCGGCATATCATTCCCAACCATCTTGCCGATCTCACGCTGGCCGAAGTCCTGCCGGATCCGGCTGAGCGCAGCCAGGTCGAAGGCCGGGCGATGGTCGTCAAAAAACTGCGGGCCCTGCCGATCGAGGCGGTCGTGCGTGGTTATCTGATTGGCTCGGGCTGGACAGACTACCAGGCGACTGGTGCGGTTTGCGGCATCGAACTTGCGGAAGGCCTGCAACTGGCCGACCGATTACCCGGCGCAATTTACACGCCTGCGACCAAGGCGGCGGTCGGTGATCACGACGAGAATATAGCCTACGAGGCGACGGTGGAACTGCTCGGCGAAGACATTGCCGCCCAGGCCCGCGATGCCGCTCTCGCTTTGTACAAGTATGCCGCTGAATTTGCGCTGGAGCGCGGCATTATCATCGCCGATACCAAATTCGAGTTTGGCCTCGATGAGAACGACCAGCTGATTTTGATCGATGAAGCACTGACGCCCGACTCGTCGCGTTTCTGGCCGGCCGATAGTTACCGTCCCGGCATTAGTCCGCCCAGTTTTGACAAGCAGTTCGTGCGCGACTACCTGGAGACGCTGGATTGGGACAAAAAACCACCCGGCCCCGTATTGCCCGCAGATATACTTCGGCGCAGCAGCGAGAAATATCAGGATGCGCTGAACCGGTTGACTGCCGACTGATTGACTCCTGTGCAACGCGCTTCCCGAGCGCAAGGAAAATCCGGCTACATATTGACGCCCTGCCAACGGCCGGCTGATGCAATAATGTACAATGCCGGCAAAGGATTAACAGGCAGCGCACTCTCAAAACAGCAAAGCAGATGCTCGAAAAATTAAAAAACTTCACGGATAAAACGTTGTGGAATCCGACCATCGATAAGTCCATGTCGATCAATCATCGACTGCTGAGATTGTTGCGTCTCCCCTATGCACTGGCGCGTGATGTCGGGAGCGGCGCGCTCAGTCTGCGGGCGATGAGCCTGGTCTATACGACCATGTTATCCATCGTACCGTTGCTGGCGTTCAGTTTTTCCGTACTCAAGGGGCTTGGCTTACATAACAGGCTAGAGCCACTGTTGTTGAAATATTTCGAACCGCTGGGTGAACGCGGAATCGAGATAACCGCAAAGATTATCGGTTTTGTCGACAACGTAAAGGGTAGCGTGCTCGGCAGTGTCGGTCTTTTGTTTTTGATCTGGGTGGTGTTTTCCATGGTGAAAAAAGTGGAAGACAGCTTTAACTATGTCTGGCAGGTTGAAAAGCCGCGCAGCCTCGGCCGCCGTTTCAGTGAGTACATCAGTGTCACCCTGATCGGACCGGTAGTCATGGTATTGGCGCTTGGCATGATCGCTTCGATCAACAACACCACGCTGGTGCAGAAACTTTCTGAAATCGAGCCGTTCGGCATGACGCTCATCATGATCGGCAAACTTGCGCCTTACGTGCTTATCGTCTTGCTGTTCAGTTTTGTCTATATTTTTGTCCCCAACACCTCGGTCAAATTTCGCGCGGCCCTCGGTGGCGGTACGATCGCTGGTGTACTCTGGGCATTCATCGGCGCAATATTCGCATCCTTCGTCGCCTATTCAAGTACCCGCTCGGCCATATATTCCGGATTTGCGATCGTGCTGGTGGCACTGATCTGGCTATACGTGAGCTGGTTGATTCTACTTTTAGGGGCACAAATTTCGTTTTATCTCCAACGGCCAGAATACATGCGTCGCGGCCGGCAACAAATAGAGCCGGTCGGGCAATTACGCGAAGGCCTGGCGCTGGCAGTGATGATTAATGTCGCCCAGTCGTTTCGCGATAACACATCGCAATGGACGATCAACTCGCTAGCATCCGAACTGAATGTGCCGGGCACTGCGCTGGGCCCGGTCGTTGAGCGGCTGCTGGCCAGCGGGATGCTGGCGATTACCGAAAAGGAAAATCTGCTCCCGGGAAGCGAAATTAGCCGAATCGGAATTTCCGATATCCTCCAGGTGATTCGCGAGAATCGGGATATCCCGGCGCTCAAATGGGGCCCTAAAGTCGGCGCGCTAACGGCCCAGGTTAACGACGCCATTGCCGACGCAACCGGGGACACGACACTGGCAGAAATCCTAGATTAGGAATCTGCGCGGTAGAAAGTACTGGCGTGTGCACTGCGCTGAAGGGCAGGACGCCCAAATGCCGCGGAGCCCCATACGACCGAAGGAAGTCCCCTTACGGGAGACGGGCGAGAGTGACGCCTCGCCTTGTCTCGCGCTCGCCTGAGATTTTTTCAACAGGCTGCTAGAAATATTATCGCCGACTAATTTCCCGCGATCTTCATTTCGCCCAACAGCAAAGACGGCGTACGAACCCCCGAGCGCACGTCGAGATCATTACCGACCGCGAGGATTCCCGTCAGCATGTCGGCAAGATTGCCGGCAATGGTAATTTCGTGGACTGGGTATAGAATTTCCCCGCGCTCCACCCAAAAACCCGCAGCGCCCCTGGAATAGTCGCCAGTCAGGATATTCACCCCCTGACCGATCAACTCGGTCAACAGCAAACCCGTACCCATTTGTTTCAATAGTTCTTCCTGGCTCGCCTGGCCGGGCTCGAGTTCCAGGTTGTGTACCCCACCACCGTTCGCGGTCGTTTTCATGCCCAGTTTGCGCGCCGTGTAACTGTTCAGCACATAGCCTTGCAGGGCACCTTCATTTACCAGGTCACGATCGACGGTGGCCACTCCTTCGCTGTCAAAAGCGGCGCTACCGACCGCTTTTTTCAGGTGCGGTCTTTCATAGACATTGATCCCGTTTGCCAGGACTTGCTTGCCAATCGCGTCGCACAGATAGGAGGCCTTGCGATACTGGGCGGTTCCGCTAACCGCAGCGACCAGGTGGCCCAACAAACCACGGGCAAGCTCAGCCGGAAACAGCACCTGTGCCTCGCGCGTATCGATTTTCCTCGAGCCCAGTCTGGCCAGTGCCCGCTGCGCCGCTTTTCTTCCCAGCTCATCCAGATCCATCAGCTCAACCGGGTCGCGAGCGCTGCTATACCAGTAGTCCCTTTGCATCTCGTCGTCCTGCTCAGCGACGACGACACAACTGGCGCTGTGGCTGGTTCCCTGCTTGACACCCATGAAGCCGTAGCTGTTTCCATATACCGAGAGGCCCTGGTTACTCGAAACGGTAGCGCCCTCGGAATTGCCGATTCGCCGATCGGCGGCCAGCGCTGCCGCTTCGCAGCGTGTTGCCAGATCTATCGCTCGCGGCGCTGTGAGATCCCAGGGATGATAAAGATCGAGTTCCGGAAACTCGGTAACCATCAACTCCGCATCCGCAAGTCCGGCGCAGGGATCCGTTGTCGTAAAGCCCGCAATGGAGCAGGCTTTCCGCACGGTGTCTGCGACCGCCGCGGCACCGAGATCGGTGGTACTCGCCGAACCTTTTTGCTGACCGAAAAACACTGTAATACCGAGACAGCGATCCTGCTGGGACTCCAGCGTCTCGACTTCACCCATGCGGACCGTGACCGACAGGCCGGATGACAGGCTGGCATTTGCCTCCGCCTGGCTGGCGCCTTCTTTTTCAGCCTGCCGCAGGCAGCCGGCAACCAGGTCCTGCAAATCCTGCTGGTTTAGCTCCCTGGCGAGCTGTTTTAGCTGACCCATAGGCTGTCCCTGGACAAAAAGGCGAACGAGAAGCGGATTCTAACCGCCCGCTACGCGCCTGCACAGCCGGGCAATTTCACTCGGCAAGACAGCGGGTATATTTTGGCCGGCGTGTTAGTATAGCCGGCTGTTTTTCGAGGTTAATCCAAATTGTACCTGCTACAGAACGCCCATATTTTGACACCCGATATTTCCGCCGCCCGTCATCTGCTGATCGGCGGCGGGCGCATCCTGTGGATTGGCGAAAACCCGGCGGATTTAGCAGCCATGGAAAAATCGCCAGCGTTTGAGGTCATTGATCTCGAAGACCGCTGGCTGGTGCCTGGGCTGGTTGACTGCCACGCCCATATCACCGGCGGCGGTGGTGAGTCAGGATTTTCCAGCCAGGTTCCGGCACCGCTGCTCAGCCGCTATACCTCCGCCGGCGTCACCTCGGTCATTGGTCTGCTCGGCACGGACGATCTGACGCGCAACACCTCGGCGCTACTTGCCAGGACCCGGGCACTGAACGAGGAAGGAATCAGTGCATGGTGCTATACCGGTGGCTACCATCTGCCGTTGACGACGCTGACCGGTAGCGCGCGTTCGGACATCGTGCATATCGACCCGGTCATCGGCGTTGGCGAATTCGCCCTTTCCGATCACCGGTCGAGCCAGCCGACACTGGACGAATTATTGAGAGTTGCCAGCGAAGTACATGTCGCCGGACTGATGAGCGGAAAAGCCGGTGTTTTGCATCTGCATATGGGTGACGGTGAACGCGGCCTGGAGCTGGTCCGTCAGGCGATCGCAGGCAGCGAGCTGCCTGCGCGAGTATTCCATCCCACCCACGTCAACCGGCGTCGCGAACTTTTTGCAGAAGCCCTGCAACTGGTTGAACTGGGCTGTACGATTGATGTCACCGCGTTTCCCGTCGGCGAAAATGAAGCTG
>JAPUHG010000220.1 GCA_027297845.1 Gammaproteobacteria bacterium
GCTGGCCACCATCCCTGACCAGGTGCACCTGTACAGTCTCGTATTCCACATCCTTCAAATTGAGCGCTATGCGAACCCGATAGGCAGAACTGCTGCGCCAATAAGTGTAAAGCTTCATTTTTCCGGACCGCCATAGCGAACAATGGTCTGGTCGATGCTACCGAAGATACTTCGACCCTCACGATCCAGCATTTCAATCTTTATGGTATCGCCAAAACTCATAAACGGCGTCGACGCCTTGCCGTTGGCGACGATCTCAAGCACGCGTTTTTCGGCCAGACAGGAAGCGCCGACCGATTCATCCTGGTTGGCAATGGTGCCGGAGCCGACAATGCATCCCGCAGCGAGCGGACGGGTAGTCGCCGCATGGGCTACCAGACGAGCGAAACTGAACTGCATATCCACACCGCATTCGGGCTGGCCAAACAAGGCGCCGTTATAATGCGTAAGCAGCGGCAAGTTGACTTTAGCCTCCGCCCAGGCGTCACCGAGCTCATCCGGTGTTACCAATACCGGTGACAGGGCCGAACGCGGCTTGCTGATCACGAATCCAAAACCCTTACCCAATTCGTTGGGAATCAGGTTGCGCAAGGAGACATCGTTGATCAGCCCAATCAATTGTATGTGAGCGAGCGCATCCTGCTCGGACACGCCCATGGGCACGTCGTCGGTTACAACAATTACTTCAGACTCGAAATCGATACCGGATTCTTCGCTGGCAACGACGACATCCTCGCGCGGAGCGAGAAAACCATCCGACACCGCCTGGTACATCAATGGGTCATCGAGAAAGCTCGGCGGCATCTCGGCGCCACGCGCCCGCCTGACGCGTTCGACATGGGCGAGATACGCGCTGCCATCGACAAACTGGTAGGCGCGTGGCAATGGTGACGCCAGTTCGCTGACCTCCAGCGACCGACTGCCGGCCAGGTCACCCGTGCAAAGAGCCTGGTAAACCTCGGCAAGCAATGGCGATTTTTGCTGCCAGTCATCGAGGGCAGCCTGCAGGGTCGCGGCGATATCGCCGGCCTCTACAAAACTCTTCAGATCCCGGTCAACTACAATCAGCGTGCCGTCCCGACCGCCCTTTTTCAATGACGCCAGCTTCATTGATCTTTTCTCCCTGCGTTAGTGCAGCTTATTGGATTTGTTCACGGCCCGGTAGGGTCATCGCTTAGCTTTTCCAGGAATCGACATAGTCGGGCCATTCGATTCCATGCGCTTCGTCCGAGACAAACAGTTCGTCCCGGGCATCCAGCATCACCGCAACTTCGTTGGTGCCCTCCTCCGGTTGTTCAAACGCTCTCTCCAGCGCCTTCGGGTGAGGTCCATGGGTGAAACCACAAGGATGCATGGTGATCATCCCCGGGTGAATATTATCACGCGAGAAGAATTCGCCCGCATGATAGAAAAGAACTTCATCGAAATCGTCATTGGCGTGGAAGAAAGGTATTTTCAATGCCCCCTTATCCGTTTCGAATGGTCTCGGCACAAAGGTGCAAATAATAAAGCGGTTTGCCATGAAGGTCGTATGTGCCGATGGCGGCAAGTGGTAACGGTGGCTTAGCAACGGGCGGATATCCCGCCAGTTGATCCGTACGACGGCGAGATCGCCATGCCAGCCTACTGCATCCAGTGGATTATACGGATAGCGTATCTTGCTGATCTCACCACCGCGTTTAACCAGGATGGTCCATTCGTCGTCCGTTTGCTGCGCCTTGAACTGCTCGTTTATCTCAGGTACATCCAGCATCGCCGGATCGAAAATCGCGTGTGGTCCGAGGAGTCCTTTGTCGGGCAGCCGGTAGCTGTCATTGGTGGCTTCAATCAGCAATGCGCGAACCGGCTCGGAAACTTCCATTCGCCACATGGTACCGCGCGGGAGAATTATGTAATCCCCATCGCGGAATTTCAGGTGGCCATAGTCACAAAAAAGATCACCGCTACCTTCGTGCACGAATATCAGTTCGTCACCGTCACTGTTCCTGGCCAGGTGATCCATATTGGCGTCGAGCGACCAGTAGCGAAACTTTACCGCAGCGTTGTGCAACAAAGGCGTCGCTTCCCAGGGTGACGGACCGCTGTTTTCGAGCTTGGTCGTATCGAACGCCCGCGGGCGCAACGGCCCCTCAAAATCAGACCAGGCCGTGGGCGGACGTTTGTGATACATGTGCGTGGCCGGACCGTAAAATCCTTCTTTGCCAAGTTCACGTTCGAAGGTGCCCTCCGGCAGGTCGGCATGAGCCTGACGGGATGCGTTGCCTTCGACACGAGGCAGTGAAATCCATTTTTTCATGATGGTTCCTTCCGAAGATCGACCGGGCGGGCTCAGATTACGCCGCGACGTTCCTGGTCGCGCTCGATGGAATCGAACAACGCCTGAAAATTACCCTCACCGAATCCGTCGTTGCCCTTGCGCTGGATAATCTCGAAGAAAATCGGTCCGATGCAGGTCTGGGTGAAGATTTGCAGCAGCAGTTCCTTGCGAGTCTGTTTGTCGGCGTCGATCAGGATGCTGTTACGTTTCATGCGCTCAAGATCTTCATTGTGCTCCGGTATACGTTCGTCGACCATTTCAAAATAGGTGTCCGGCACACTGAGAAACTTGAGACCATTGGCGTGCAGGCCTTCCACGGTTGTGTAGATATCATCGGTGAACAACGCGATGTGCTGGATTCCCTCGCCCTGGTATTCATCCAGGTACTCCTGGATCTGCGATTTGCCGTCTGCCGACTCGTTGATCGGGATCCGCACCTGCCCATCCGGGCTGGTCATGGCCCTTGAATGCAGACCGGTTTTCGCACCCTTGATATCGAAATAGCGGATCTCACGGAAATTGAACAGCCGCTCGTAAAATTCGGCCCACTCGTCCATGTTGCCCGTATAGACATTGTGGGTCAGGTGGTCGACCAGGGTCAGCCCGAGGCCCTTCGGGTTCTGGTCGGCGCCGGCAATCGGCTGGTACTCATCCGCGAAAACCGATTGCTCGCCATATTTGTCGACCAGGTAAAGAATGCTGCCGCCAATTCCTTCTATGCACGGGATATCCAGCGCGATGGTCGCGCGCTTTTCGGTGAATGCCTGGGCGCCTTTTTCCAGGGTTGCCGCCAAAACAAAATCGGCGTCCTGAACCCGCATCGCAAAGCCACAGACACAGGGGCCATGAACAGCGGCGAAGTCCTTGGCGAAGCTACCGGGTTCGTCATTGATTAGAAAAACGCAATCGCCTTGTTTGTAGATGGTTATATTTTTGCTGCGATGCCTGGCCACGGGACTGAACCCAAATTGACCGAAAAGATTTTCCAATACTGTGGCATCGGGGGCGGCAAATTCCACGAAATCAAACCCATCAATGCCCATCGGATTTTCGAACTGGTCGCTCATGTTTTTCTCCTGAACAGACGAAAACCAGGCCGGCAATATTCCCGCAAACCAACAATCTTGCCTTTGCGCCGGGTCTGGTATAAATTAGTTACAGATGTAACGATTATACGCCTGATTGTCATTTACGCAAAGCATGAGTGGCCCTGACATGGAAAACTCCGAGCTCCTGAAACTGGAAGAATTTCTGCCCTATCGCTTGTCCGTGCTATCCAATACGGTCAGCCGCGGAATTTCGGCCGCCTACGTGGATCGGTTCGGTCTGAGCATCAGGGAGTGGCGAATCATCGCTGTCCTGGGGCGTTTCCCGGGTCTGTCCGCCGCCGATATCGTCAAGCGAACCGAAATGGACAAGGTGGCTGTCAGCCGTGCGGTTGCCCGGCTGATCGGTGATGGGCGCCTGGAGAGGAGTTTGTCGGATGCAGACAAGCGCCGCTCGGTGCTGGTGCTTAGCGGCGAAGGCAAACGTCTGTATGACCAGATCTCGCCAATGGCGAAAAATTACGAGGAACGATTGCTGAAGTGTCTCGGCAGCGAAGACCAGGACAGGCTGTCGGACATACTCGATAATCTGCAAAAACAGGCTATCGCGCTGCGCCCGTCAAGCTGATTTTGCCGCATGTCGCCAAGATTCACGATCTGCGCAAGAGCCTGGCAGGTTATTAGAGTTCGGTGCGGACATCGAGTAACTCAGGGAACAGTCGCTGCTCCAGCCCCTTGCGCAAAAAATTGACGCCCGAGGAGCCACCGGTCCCCATGCGGTAGCCGATGATTCGCTCGACGGTTTTCACGTGGCGGAACCGCCACAGCTGGAAGTTCTCTTCGAGATCCACCAGTTTTTCCGCCATGTCATAGGCGTCCCAGTATTTTTGCGGATCCAAGTAAATAATCTTGAACGCGTCGATTACCCGCGGATGCCCATCGCGCGTCACCGACCAGTCCCGGTCGATAACCTCATCTGGCAAATCGAAACCTTGCCGATGCAACAACAGCAAGAATTCTTCATAAAGACTCGGGTTCTCCAACACTCGCATTAGATCCCCATAGGCCTTCTGATCGTGTGAAAAAACACTGAGATAGTCTTTATTCTTGTTGCCGAGCAGGAATTCCAGCTTGCGAAACTGATAGGACTGGAAACCCGAGGCGTGACCCAGCGAGTCCCTGAATTGCAGATATTCGCTCGGTGTCAACGTCTCCAGAACCGCCCACTGATTAAATAACTGCGCCTGCACATGCTTGACTCGGCTCAGTATTTTAAAACAGCGATCCAGTCTGTCCTGTTGCAAGAACCCGATAGCCGCCTCCAGTTCATGCAACATCAGCTTCATCCACAATTCAGACGTCTGGTGCTGAATGATGAACAGCATCTCGTCGTGGTGCGGCGGCTTCGAGGCCGGAATCTGAGCCTGCAGAATTTTGTCCAGCTGCAGGTAATCCCCGTAGGTGATTTCACCCGCCAGGTCTTTGTGTATGCCTTCTTCCAGTTCGCGACGACCCATGGTCGGTCTCCCCTGCCGAGTAGCGTAAGACGCAGGTAGTGATTCTATCACCGCCCCCACGCTTTGGCAGTTTCATTTGCCCATCACACTGTGCGGCAGCCAGTCTGCTTTGACCGCCCGTTGTTGTATAATGCCGCGCACCGTAAAGCCGCTTGGCTGTAGAGCCGATCAGGCGCCTGGCCGGAATGGATATACTGCGCCGGGCCTCCAATGGAGGTCCGGCGTTTGTTACGAGGAACAGAATGAAAACGATCGCCAAATTCAGTATCGAGTACGTTCGGTTTATCGAGCCGGACGGCAAACCGGCCGCCGAATTGCCGGATTTCGCCAGCGACCCGGATGCAATGCTCAAAATGTACAAACTCATGGTGCTGACCCGCGCATTCGATACCAAGGCCGTCAATCTTCAGCGTACTGGCAAGCTTGGCACCTACGCTTCCTGCCTCGGGCACGAAGCCGCGCACGTCGGCACCGGCGCTGCCATGCGGCCGGAAGATTGCCTGGCGCCCATGTATCGCGAGTACGGTATTCAGTTCTGGCGCGGGGTTCGGATGAGCGATGTGCTGTTGTATTGGGGTGGTGATGAGCGTGGCAATGATTACAGCAACGCGCCTCATGATTTCGCGTGGTGCGTTCCGATCGCAACGCAATTCATGCATGCGGCGGGTGCAGCCAACGCCTTCAAGCTGCGTGGTGAGAAGCGTTGTGCACTTGCCGTGATTGGAGACGGCGGCACCTCGGAGGGGGCCTTTTACGAAGCCATGAATTTTGCCGGCGTGCGCAAGTTGCCCGTCGTATTCTTGACCGTGAATAACAAATGGGCCATATCGGTCCCGCTGCATTTACAGACGGCCTGCGAAACCCTGGCCCAGAAAGGTTTTGCCGCGGGGATCCCGGGTATCCAGGTCGATGGTAACGATGTAATTGCCGTGCGCCACGTGGTCGAGCAGGCGCTGGAGCGCGCGCGTAAAGGCGATGGGCCGACCCTGATCGAGGTCATGACATACCGGCTCAGCGATCACACGACCGCTGATGACGCCAGCCGTTATCGTGATCAAAAGGAGGTCGATGAGGCCTGGCAACTGGAGCCGATGATCCGCACGCGAAAATATCTGGCCAGGATCGGCGCCTGGGACGACAAAAAGGAAAAGGCCTGGCTAAAAGAATGTGGTTGCCAGGTCGATGAAGCGGTCGAGGAATATCTCAACACGCCGAAAAACACGCCCGAATCCAGGTTTGATTATATGTACGCTGAACTCCCCGAAGCGCTGGAAGAACAGCGCGAGATTGCTGCCCATTATTTCGGCAAGGGAGGTCATTGATGGCCAAGGTTGCCTTGATAGAAGCCATCACGATGGCAATGGCCTGGGAAATGGAGCATGACGACAGCGTCATGGTTCTCGGCGAAGATGTTGGCGTCAACGGAGGAGTTTTCCGTGCAACTGCGGGTCTCCAGGAAAAATTCGGTGCGGACCGGGTTATGGATACGCCGCTTGCGGAAAACCTGCTAGCCGGGATCTCGATAGGCATGGCGGCGCAGGGTCTGAAACCGATCGCCGAAATACAGTTTATGGGTTTTATCTATCCGGCCGTCGATCAGATGATCAGTCATGCCGGTCGCATGCGCCACCGGACCCGGGGGCGTCTGACCTGCCCGATGGTGTTGCGGGCGCCGTTTGGCGGCGGAATTCACGCGCCCGAACATCATTCTGAGAGCACCGAGGCGATTTTCGCCCATATGCCAGGCGTGCGCGTCGTCATTCCATCCTCACCGACGCGCGCGTATGGCCTGTTGCTCGCCAGTATCCGCTGCCCCGACCCGGTGGTGTATCTCGAACCCAAGCGAATCTACAGGATGGCAAAACACGAGGTAGAAGATAACGGTCAGGCGTTGCCGCTGGATGTCTGTTACATCCTTCGTGAGGGCGAGGATCTGACCCTGGTCACCTGGGGTGCGATGACCCATGAAACGCTAAAAACGGCGGATGAACTGGCCAAACAAGGCATCAGCGCCGAGGTCATCGATGTGGCGACGATAAGCCCGCTGGATATCGATACAATACTCGAGTCCGTGGAAAAGACCGGCCGGCTGGTAATCGTGCACGAGGCGGCGAAGAACTGTGGGGTCGGTGCGGAAATCGCTGCGGAGGTCGCGGAAAAAGGTCTTTACGACCTCAAAGCGCCGATCAAAAGGGTCACTGGTTTCGACACGGTCATGCCACTGTTCCGTCTTGAGTATGATTACCTGCCATGCGTCGAAAGAATTGTCGACGCCTGTAATGAGACTTTTGAGTAACGACCAGCGCGCCGCTTTAACCGGCGCCGCGGACACCGGGAAAATGATATGAAGACGTTTATGTTGCCCGATCTGGGTGAAGGACTACCGGAAGCCGAAATCGTGACCTGGCACGTCAAGGAAGGCGATCAGATCAAGGTCGACGAACCACTGCTCTCGGTTGAAACTGCCAAGGCGGTCGTTGAAGTACCCTCGCCCTTCACCGGGACCGTGACCAAACTTCATGCGCCCGAAGGCGGCATCGTCGAGACCGGAAAGCCGCTGGCGGATTTTCAGATCGATGGCGACGACGGCGAAAGTGAGGCCTCCGCTGACCAGGCTGGCGATGACAAACGCAGTGACGATTCCGGCACGGTTGTCGGCAACATGCCGACCAGCGATGAGGTTGTCGTGGAAACCGCAATCGCCGGTGGTAAACGCAAGCGTGCGCAAGGGCGCGTCAAGGCCGCTCCTGCAACTCGCGCCCTGGCGAAAAAAATGGGGGTGGACCTTGCTGCTGTGCCCGCCAGTGGAAAACAGGGCCAGGTCACCGCCGATGACGTTCGTCAGGCTGCCCAGCAGGCGCCGACGGCGGGCCGGCCAACGGCGCCGGTCGCTCCGCTTGTGCTTGGCAAACCGGAACCGCTTCGCGGACCGCGCCGCGCCATGGCGCAAAGCATGTCCCAGGCCAGAGACCAGGTATCGTCCTGCACGTTATTCGATGACGCGGACATACACGGCTGGCTCAGGAAAAATGACATCAGCGCCCGGGTATTGCGCGCGATAGCCGCTGCCTGCAAGGCCGAACCCGGCCTGAACGCTTTTTTCGATGGTGAAACCATGAGTCGCGAGATGCATGAGCGAGTCGACATCGCGATGGCAGTAGATACCCCGGACGGACTGATCGTCCCGGTGGTTAGGGATGTCGCCAACAAAAACGCCGCTCAGTTGAGAGCGGATATCAACCAGATCAAGACAGCGACACAGGCGCGGACCGTCGCGCCCGCCGACATGCGCGATTACACGATCACCCTATCCAATTTCGGGATGATGGCCGGCCGGTATGCGACCCCGATCGTGGTGCCGCCCACCGTGGCAATACTGGGTACCGGCGGTATCCGTCACGATGTAATCGCCGTGATGGGGGGAGTCGAGGTCCATCGCCGGATACCCTTGTCACTGACCTTCGACCACCGCTGCATAACCGGTGGCGAAGCGTGCCGATTCCTCGCCGCGGTGATTGCCGATCTGGGGGCGGAAGAGTGACTTTTTAGAGGCCGGAGCTTAAATTAATCTGCCCATCGGGCAGAGCGCCGGCATCATTTGCAATATTTGGCTTTTTCCCAGCCCGATATGTGTTTAAACTTGCTACGCCGTCAGCACATCGGATACCCACCATGCAGCGCAGAATCTCCGATTCCCGGGGCCGCTTCATCAACAAAATCGTTAGCCAGGCTGAGAAGGCCGGTTCGCTGGATCAGGATACTGATATTGCTGATTTCATCGAGCGGTATTATCGCGACGTCGCGATAGACGACCTGCGTATCAGCACCCCGGCCGATCTCGCCGGTGCGGCTCTGAGTCATCTCAACCTGGCCAGCGTACGCCAGTCCGGAAAGGCGAAAGTACGGGTTTATAACCCAACCAAAAAATCCAACGGCTGGACCTCGCCGCATACGATCGTAGAAATCGTCAATGACAATATGCCATTTCTGGTTGATTCGGCCGGTCTGGCAATCAACCGGATGGGCTATTCCATTCACCTGACCGTTCATCCGACATTCTCTGTCACCAGGGACAAGAAAAATGTCTTACAGGATATTGGCAAGAAAGCTCTGCTAAAAAATGGCGATGATAACGAGTCCTTTATGCGCATCGAAATCGATCGCAACGCGAAAGAAGAAGAATTTCCCGTCCTGGAAAAATCCCTGCTATTAGGTCTTCGCGATGTACGCAACGCGGTCACCGACTGGCCAGCGATGCGTAAGATGGCACTGTCTATCGCCGACCAGTTGCCCGATGGTTCGCTGCCGCTAAGCCAGCGCGTCATCAATGAGGGATGTGAATTGTTGCGCTGGATGGTTGAAGACAATTTTTTGTTCCTGGGCTATCGTGAGTACAAGCTGACCAAGGGTGAAGAAACCGATGAACTCTCGGTGGTTCCGGGTTCCGGTCTCGGCATACTGCGTGGCGAACCACGGGACGGGTCGGTCGTAGTGTTGAGCAAGGAGATCCGCCGCCAGGCGAGATCGAAAGACCTGTTGCTCATTACCAAGGCCAACTCGCTGTCCACGGTTCACCGCAACAGTTATCTCGACTACATCGGCATAAAGATCTATTCCGCAGGCAAAGTGGTTGGAGAAAAGCGATTTCTTGGCTTGTTTACCTCGTCTGCGTACAACATCAGCCCCAGTGAAATCCCGGTTCTGAGATACAAGGTCGAACAAGTCAAAAAAAACTCAGGGTTGCCTGCGGCCAGCCATGGGGCCAAGGCCATGCAACACATTCTTGACACCTTTCCACGCGATGAATTGTTCCAAAGTTCGGTACCGGACCTGATCCGCACGACGGTCGGTATTCTGCATCTCCAGGAACGACAGCGAATCAAGTTATTCGTGCGCCGCGATGCTTTCAGACGGTTTTTCAGTTGCATGGTCTTTGTCCCGCGCGACAGATACACAACTCAAATCCGGTTGCGCATAGAAGAGATCCTGATGCATGCCTTTGCTGGAAGATCGCTCAAATCCAGCGTGCAGCTATCGGAATCCAACCTGGCGCGGGTACACACGATCGTCAGAATCGATCCCGGTTCAAAACCCAAGGTTTCCATCATCGGCATCGAAAACGAAATCATCGATGCGGTCAGGTCCTGGGAGGATCATTTACAGGACATACTCATCGAGCGTTTTGGCGAAGCGCGCGGTTTACAACTCAAACAGATGTATGGCCGACAGTTTCCGGTCGCTTATAAAGAAGACGTGACGCCGCGCGAGGCCACTTTCGATATACAGCGCCTCGCGGCGCTTACCGATGAGACCAGCAGCCTGCGAATGAGTCTCTACCGGCCGGAGTTCTACGCGGAGAACCAGCTGCGCTTCAAACTGTTCCACCGCGAGCAGCCGATACCCATATCGGACGTGTTACCAATGCTGGAAAACATGGGGCTCAGGGTAATCTCCGAGCAGCCTTATCACGTGCGCCTGCAGGATGACAAAAGCATCTGGATTCAGGATTTCCAGATGGTCTATGAAGCAGAGGCCCTGGTTCCCGCGGAAGTCAACGAGATTTTCCAAGGGTCGTTTGCCAACACCTGGCTGGGCAACGCCGAGAACGATGGCTTCAACCGACTGATCCTGGGGGGGCGCCTGGAATTGCGGGAAGTCGCGGTTCTCAGGGCTTATTGCCGCTACCTCTTGCAGACGGGCCTGCCATTCAGCCAAAAATACATGGAGCAGGCGCTTTACCGCCACGTTGCGATCGCGAAAATGCTTGCGGAGTTGTTCCGGGCAAAACTGAAACCGGGTGCGGGTAGCCAGCGGCGCCAAAAAGAAGTCGACAGGATCTGTGCCGAAATCCGAAGAGCGCTGGATAAGGTTCATAGCCAGGATGAAGACCGGATTCTGAGCGCGTTCCTGACCGTCATCAAGGCAACTTTACGCAGCAACTTTTATCAGCCGGATAAGCTTGGCGAGCCAAAACCGTACATTTCGTTCAAATTCGACTCTCGGCAAATCCCCGAGCTACCGTTGCCACGTCCCAGGTTCGAGATTTTCGTTTATTCGCCCAGAATGGAAGGCGTTCATCTGCGCGGCGGATTGGTCGCGCGAGGGGGGTTGCGCTGGTCGGACCGGCAGGAAGATTTTCGGACCGAGATACTCGGGTTGATGAAGGCCCAGACCGTCAAAAATACGCTGATCGTACCGGTGGGCGCCAAGGGTGGCTTCGTTTGCAAATGTCTGCCAGAGGGACCGCGTGAAGAAATCCAGAAGGAAGTCGTCGACTGCTACACGACCCTGATTCGAGGCATGCTTGACATCACCGACAACCTCGTTGACACCAAGCTGGTTCCGCCCAGGCGAGTTGTCCGGCATGACGAAGACGATCCCTACCTGGTAGTCGCGGCGGACAAGGGAACCGCAACTTTCTCCGATATCGCCAATTCGGTCGCCGATGATTATGGATTCTGGCTGGGAGACGCGTTCGCATCAGGTGGTTCGGCCGGGTATGACCATAAGCGAATGGGCATTACCGCCAAGGGCGGCTGGGAAGCCGTCAAAAGACATTTTCGCGAAATCGGCATCGATATTCAGAATCACGAATTCACGGTAGTCGGAATCGGCGACATGAGCGGCGATGTATTTGGCAACGGCATGCTGTTATCGCGCCATATCCGGCTGCAAGCCGCGTTCAATCACCTGCATATCTTTCTGGACCCGGACCCGGATTCCGCAGTCAGTTTCGAAGAAAGAAAAAGACTTTTCGAAACGCCGCGCTCGAGCTGGTCAGATTACGACAAGAAGCTGCTGTCCAAAGGGGGTGGAATATTCGCGCGCAGCGAAAAGAGCATCCCATTGAGCAACGAAGTCAAAGCCATGCTTGATACTGACGTGAATAACATGAGGCCGCAGGAACTTATTCAATGTCTCTTGAAAATGCGCGTTGATTTGCTCTGGAACGGTGGCATCGGCACCTATGTCAAAGCCAAGAGCGAAACTCACGTGGATGTAGGTGACCGCGCCAATGATGCACTGAGAGTGAATGCCTGCGATCTGCACTGTGCCGTAATTGGTGAAGGCGGGAATCTGGGTCTGACTCAACTTGGGCGCATCGAATACGCTCTTGGCAACGGGCGTATCAATACCGATTTTATCGATAACTCGGGTGGCGTCGACACCTCGGACAGAGAAGTCAACATCAAGATCCTGCTCAACCTGGTCAAACAAAGCCGGCCTTTGACGACCAGCCGCCGGGACCGGCTCCTCGCGGGAATGACCGATGAGGTGGCCCAACTGGTACTGCGCAATAATTATCTGCAAACCCAGGCCATCAGCATGATGGAGGCGCACGCGGGTGAACGGCTCAATGAACATGCTCACTTGCTGACCGCGATGGAACGAAGTGGTGAACTGGACAGGGAGCTGGAGTTCCTGCCCTCAGATGAAGAAATCGACGAAAGGCGTAAGGCCAACAAAGGTTTTACCCGACCGGAATTGTCGGTTCTTCTTAGTTACAGCAAAATCTCGCTCTACCAGAAACTCATCGATTCAGATGTACCAGAGGACTCCTTCCTGGCCCGGGAACTGCATAGCTATTTTCCAAAACCTCTGCAAAAACATTATACGGAGGCGATGGCCAATCATCGATTGAAACGGGGAATCATTGCCACAGTTGTGACCAACAGCGTTATCAATCGCATGGGGCCGGTATTTTTTCAGCGCGCCCAGGAAGATACCGGCGCGAATGCGGCAGCGGTTGCCCGTTCCTATACGATTGCCCGTGAAATATTCGATACGCGGAAGATCTGGCAAAAAATCGAGGCACTGGACAATTCGGTTCATGCCAATGTCCAGTACTCGATGATGTTCCAGATTTCGAGATTGTTGAGACACGCAACGCACTGGTTACTGGCTCATCATCGGGATGCGCTTGATATTGAGAAATTGGTGTCGCGTTGCCAGCCCGGGGCGCGCATCCTGGCACGCAAGCTGAAGAAATTACTGAGCGGGAACGAGTTGAATCGTTATCGGGAATCGAGGCGGCTGTATGAGGATATCGGCGTCCCCGAATCCATCGCCAAGTACATGGCGGGAATTAGCGCGCTGTATTCAGCGCTGGATATCACTGAAGTCGCCAACAAGCGAAACATGGAAGAGGAATTTGTCGCACGTATCTATTTTGAAATCGGACGCGGGCTGGCACTGGACTGGATCAGGGACCAGATCGAAAATCTTCAGGTCGAGGGCCGCTGGCAGGCGGTGGCGCGTGGCACATTACGAGACAACCTTTATCAAGTGCAGGCAACGCTGACCGATCAGGTGATACGCAATCACCGCGGCACCAACCCGGTAGACAGGGTCAGTACCTGGTTGACGCGCCATCAAAGCCAGATTTCCTACGCCAATCAAACCTTGAGTGATATGCGTGCAGGCGGCAACCTGGACTTCGCGACTCTCTCGGTTGCGCTGCAGGAGATCCGCAAACTAAGCATCCAGTCTTAGCCCGGATATTTCACCAAGGCGTTGGCCGCCGGTAGTAAGCTGTGAAGTATCCGGGCTAGCAGCCCGTCGAAAAGTCCCATGCGGCACAATCCGGCGTTAAAAATCGGCTCACAATGCGGGGCGGTGCAGCCGCAAACTCGCGTGTACACTGCGCTCGCTCGCCACAATCGCCTTGCCTTGCACTCGCTGAGCTTTTTTCGAGATCCTGCCAACGCGGTGCAACCGCCGCCGAATTCTCATCGGGTATG
>JAPUHG010000221.1 GCA_027297845.1 Gammaproteobacteria bacterium
TGAGTTATATTATGCGGGACCTGATCGGCGGCGAATTGCCGGCGCCGGGATGGAAACCGGTTTTCCTGGGGCTGGTGACATCGGTAAGCGTGCTAACCGGATTCGCCTTGCCCGGGTTTATGCAATTGGGCCGCACACCGCCTATTCGTGTGCTTAGACACGATATGGGGCCGCCACCGTTACGTTATTCGGTTTCCTACGGCGCCGCGACCGTGTCGATGCTGTTGGTTCTCTGGTGGGTGATCGAGGATGCCGGGTTATTGATCCGGATCGCCCTGGGCAGCATCATTGCGATGCTGGTTCTGTTCGCCGCCGGTTGGCTGCTGGTGCGCATGCTCAGCGGCATTCGCGGTGCAGCGGGCGTGGCCTGGCGTTATGGTCTGGCCAATATTTCCCGTCGTGGCCGCGAAAGCGCGATCCAGGTTGTGGCTTTCGGGTTGAGCCTCATGGTCTTGCTGGTGTTGACCGTGGTGCGCAACGATCTGATGGATCTTTGGCGCAACAGTTTGCCCGATAACGCCGCCAATCGTTTCCTGATCAATATCCAGCCCGACGAAGTGGCCGGCGTCGATGAGTTTCTGGCCGGTCGCGGACTGGAGGGCCTTGAATTTGTGCCGATCGTCCGCGCAAGGATGACCGAAATCAACGGCGTTGCGCTGCGCGATCTTAAATTTGCCGATCGCGATGGCCGACAGAGAGCCACCCGGGATGCCAACCTGAGCTGGGCTACGACGTTGCGTAGCGATAATCAGATCGTCGCCGGCCGCTGGTGGGGAGATACTCTACCCGAGAACCCGGAAATTTCGGTCGAGCAGCGTTACGCCGAGGGCCTCCAGCTTGAACTTGGCGATGAACTTAGCTTCGATGTCGCGGGAGAAACAGTATCGGCGACGGTAAGCAGTTTCCGCACGATCGAGTGGGATTCCTTCAAGCCAAATTTCTTTATTGTTTTTTCTCCTGGTCTGCTGGAACCCTATCCCGCGACATACATCAGCAGTTTTTATGCCCGCGACGGGCAGGGTGCGGATATCATCGATCTGATACGCCGTTATCCGAGCATCACGGTTATCGATATCGATGCGATCATCGGCCAGGTACGTGGCGTCATGGACAAGGCGGCGCTCGCGGTCCAGTCGGTTTTCCTGTTTACCCGGTTTGCCGGATTGATGGTGTTGCTCGCCGCGATCCAGGCCACGCGGGACCAGCGCTTGTACGAGGCGGCCATACTACGAACGCTGGGTGCGAAGCGCAGACAGATCCTGCTGGGCGTCGCCACCGAGTTTTCCGTGATCGGTTTGCTGGCGGGTGCGCTGGCGGCGTCTGGCGCCAGCGCGGCCGGGTGGTTTCTCGCGGAAAGTCAGTTCCAACTGGAGTATCATTTCGATCCGGTGTTATGGCTGAGCGGGCTGGTTGCCGGCATGGTAATCGTCGGTCTGACCGGCACCCTGGCGACCCGCTCGGTGCTGAATCACCCGCCGGTGAATACCCTCCGCCAGGGATAGCTTGCATATCACTTGGGTTAACCGAAAAACTTTGGGGAGTTTGACGTGAAAAATTTAGTAACTGCAGGATGGTTGACTGTCGCGATATTTTTTCTTGCCGCTTGCAGTCAGGATAGCGATTCGGCGGCCAATGGGCATGGCAGAGCTGCGCAGATTGTAAAAAGTATCAGTAATGATGACGGCGAAGTGGACCTGGTGCTGACGACCGAGTCTGTTTACCTGCAATTATCGGAAGAAACGCTCGCTGAAATCAAGGCCGAGTTCGATGACGAACGCGCCGAGGAAGAAGACAACGCGCTGGCCAGCACGATCAAGAATGTTGTACTCGATAATGTGGAACAGTTTCTAAAAAAGCGTATCGAGTACCCCATTGAGGAAGTCGAAGCGATCTATTGGGATGATGGTGAAATCGTTATCGAGGTCGAAGACGAGCATTTTATTTCCTTCGACGATGTCGATGTCGATGACGGGAATGTAATGGAAACATTCGCCGAGGACGATGCGCTGGAGTTCATCGAGGCCTTCGAGGAAATTCGCGGCGATACCTGACGGCTTCGCCAGACCTTCAACGGAGTTTTAAAACGCGTGCATTGCTACCATGCCCGAAAAGTACGCGTACGCGCTCTCCTTCTGCGAAACTGACTGTCGCCGCCTGCACAATGGCGATGACTTTGCCATGGTCCATTTCGATAGTAATTTCCAAGCCATCCTGTTTGGTAATTTCTTTCTCGATCGCCTGACCGGCGATGGCACCGGCGACAGCGCCAACTGCCCCGCCGATGTGTGAGCTGCCGCGGCCGTCGATCTTATCGCCGATCGCGTAACCGATCGCGCCGCCGGCGACCAATCCCAGTTGAGTGGCTTCCCCGTCTATGACCACCGGAACGACCATTAACACCTCGCCATAGCGAACGTTCATGGTGCGCAGCGTATCCCTGCGGGTATAAACTTCGCCGGATGTATTCGGTGCCGCGCAACCGGCAAGAAATCCAAGCACGCAAACCATTGAAACCAGGGCGGTTTTCATTTTAATGCTCCAAGTGTCAGCTAGACTGATGATATTAACGCATCATGCGGTTATCGGTTGACGCGTGGATAAAGATTCCATCAGGAAAAAAAGCGCGGGCGTCTGCCGATGCCCGCGCCTGTGGCTGATTAATGCCGACTCTTAATCGTTGTCGATGAAATCAGCCAGATCCTTCTTGTACTTGATCAGCGATGGCGGGTGCAGGTACATCATGTGCCCCGATTCATACATCTCGATCGTGATGTTCCTTTGCTGTTCTGGCGCAATCGTCAGATGATCGATCATGTACTCGGTGGCGAAAGCCGGTGTCGCAAGATCATAGTAGCCTTGTTGTACCAGTATCCGTAGTTCCGGGTTATCGTTCATCGCACGCGACAGATCGGGCATCGTATTCGGCGATGGCATTGGGAAACCTACGCCGGGTTGCGAGTGTGCCCAGTCCCATTTCATGAATAACTGACCACTGACCTTGTAGTCCTTATCGCGACCGAACTTGAGATCGTTATGATAATAATCCAGAAAGTTGCTGACAAACGCCGGTCCTACCGAGGTAAACATCGGGTCATAGTCCATCTCTTCGCCCAGCAGGTTCAGCGAGTTGCCGACGAACCGTGAATCGATTCGGCCGGCTGTAAGTTTCCGGTCACGCAGCAGTTCCTGGGCAAATTGCTGGTGTGAAATGCGCAAATTTGCTCGATCGATATAGTCTTCGCTCACCCCCAGGTATCCCGCCAGGCCGGCAATGACCGCCTGCCGCTCATCTGCGCCAAGCCGATTACCCTTCATCAATGCCGGGCCATAGACATCGACCGCGAATCTCTTCACTTCCTCGTAAAATGCCGCGAGATCGGCTGGCTTGTTTGCCAGCGCATCGTGATACCAGGCGGTGGCGGCCAGCGTTGGCAAATAAAGAATATGCGGCAAATCCTCACGGGCGCCATCTACACCCACCGCAAAATTGAGAAACGGCGACACCAGGATAACGCCATCGAACGCCATGCCATGCTTACTCTGCACGTAGTTAATTACGCCTGCCGAACGCATGCCGCCATAACTTTCGCCGAGCAGATATTTTGGCGAACGCCAGCGACTGTTTTCAGTCACATATTGCTCGATAAAGTCGGACACGGTCTTGATGTCTGCATCGACGCCCCAGAATTCCTCACCCTTGGCGTCACCGATCGGTTTGCTATAACCGGTACCGACCGGATCGATCATCACCAGGTCGGTGCGGTCGATGATGCTGAACTCGTTGGCAACCCGCTTGAATGGCGGGCCGGTAAACTCCGCATCTTCCGTGACCACAATGGACGGGCCGAGCACGCCCATGTGCAGCCAGATCGACGAAGATCCCGGACCGCCGTTATAGGCGAACATGATTGGGCGATTCGCGAGGTCGGCCACGCCGTCTTTCAGATAAGCGGTATACCCAAAGGTGGCGAGGGGATCACCGTCGTCATCCTTGAGGATGGTGGTGCCCGCTACAGCCGTGTAGCGAATCGTGTTTCCATCGATTCGAACTTGGTGCGAGGTAATCGAACTTTCGGCTTTTGGTTCTTCAGCCTCCGTTTTCTTTTCCTCTTTTTTTTCGTCCTCGGCCATAGCAAAGCCGGCAAATGCCATCAGAAAAAAGATCAGCAACAGTCTGGTTTTCATTTTGATTCGCCCTTGGAGTTTTCTGGTGGCAAAAGAAAAGGGCCGCCACCGACCCCCGTTTTCGATGTTATCCCGCAAGCGTAAAAGTTACGACCGCTAACGGCAAGTCAAGACGCCACCGCTAATCCGGTTTTCAGGGCATTTCGCCTTGTGGTTTGCCGGTCAGTGAATCCAGTTCATCCCACCGCGTATAGCTTTGCTCCAGTTCAGCATTGGCTTCATTCAAGCGATCGAGTACCGGTCTGGTCTCCGCATGGGGCAGACGGAAGAAATCCGGCTCGTTCACCCTTATCGTCAGTTCCGCCTGCTCTTTTTCAAGCGCAGCGATGGTCCCGGGCAATGCCTCCAGTTCACTTTTTTCCCGGTAACTCAGTTTGCGTTGCTTTTGCGATGTGTTGCCGGGGTTTTTCCGGGTTGCCGAGGGTTTCGCCGGCGTCTTGCGGCGTTGTTGCTCTTCCCGGGCCTGGTGATATTCCCACCATTCGCTGTAGCCGCCGACATGCTCGCTAATGACGCCATCTCCATCGAACGCCAGCACACTGGTAACGACGTTATCGAGAAAGGCACGATCGTGGCTGACCAGTAACAATGTGCCCGGGTAATCCGCAACCAGTTCTTCGAGCAACTCCAGGGTCTCAACATCCAGGTCATTGGTGGGTTCGTCCAAAACCAGCAGGTTGGCTGGCTGGGCGAATTTTTTCGCCAGCAAAAGACGATTTCGTTCGCCGCCGGACAATGTCCTGACCGGTGACTCGAAGCGCTCGGGTGGAAACAAAAAACTTCGCAGATAGCCGGCCACATGGCGGCGGTGGCCACCGATCATGACGTACTGGCTGCCATCGGCCACGTTGTCCATGACCGACTTATCGGGATTCAGCTGGTCGCGTTGCTGATCGAAATAAGCGGTCTGCAGTTGTGTGCCTCGGCGAATTTTCCCCTTGCTGGGTTTTAGTTCGCCGAGCAACAGCTTGATCAATGTCGATTTTCCCGATCCGTTGGGACCGATCAGGCCGACCCGGTCGCCGCGCATCACCCGAAGGTTCAGGTCATCAACGATCGGCGTATCCGCATAAGAAAAGCTGACATCCCTGGCTTCAAACACCAGGCGACCCGAATGTTCGCCTTCATTCAGTTTCAGGCGTGCCGTGCCGGCTCGTTTGCGGCGCTGGCGTTGTTCTGCACGCATCGCTTTAAGGGCGCGGACCCTGCCTTCGTTTCGAGTGCGCCGTGCCTTGATGCCCTGGCGGATCCAGGCTTCTTCCTGCGAAAGCTTCTTGTCGAACGCCGCCTGGTGTTTTTCTTCGTCTTCGAGCTGCTTTGCTCGACCCTCCAGGTATTTGTCGTAGCCGACGGACCACGACGAGATCTTGCCGCGGTCCAGGTCGAGCACGCGCGTGGCCAGGCGCCGGGCCATTGCGCGATCATGAGTAACAAACAGCAGCGAGCCCGCGTAACGCAGCATAAATTCTTCCAGCCAGAGGATGGCTGCGATATCCAGGTGGTTGGTCGGTTCGTCGAGCAGCAGCAGGTCGGGATCGCTGACCAGCGCGCGGGCCAGCATCACTCGCCGACGCCAGCCACCGGAGCGTGTGGTCATGCGTTCATCGCCATCCAGCCCCAGCCGGGAGAGCACGGTTGCAACTTTTTGCTCAATTTGCCAGCCATCAGCGGCTTCCAGTTCATGCTGTTTGTCGGCCAGATGCCTTTCTGCGGCCCTGGTGTGCTTGCTCGCCAGCTCCAGCGCAGCGCGATGGTATGCGGACAACAGATCGCCGAGCATTGGCAAGCCGCCGGCTACGACCTCGAATACCGTCTCGTCGCTCTCGATTTCAACTTCCTGTGCCAGGTGTGCGACGCGAATCCCTGGGCGAATCCAGACCTCGCCGTCATCGGGTGCGATTTCACCGCTGATCAGTTTCATCAGCGAAGATTTACCTTCGCCATTGCGGCCGACCAGGCACACCCGTTCGGTTGGATGAATTTCCAGCGTGACCTGATCCAGCAGGGCCCGGTGGCCATAGGCAAGCGAGACATTGTCGAGACGAATGAGTGGCATGGGATTGGATGATACCAACGAAGGCTTGATAGGGGCGCAAGGAAAATGAAGTCCGGCACGGCCAGCAGAAGCGCAAAGGTGTTTCGCATAGTCTATATTTAGGCAAACTGCTGGCGGTTTGATGCTTTGCATGGGCCTCGGCCGACAAAACATTAAAGCGACATAGCGAAAACCGGGGAGAGAAAAATGAAAAGAAGGGAGTTTTGTAAAACCGCTTTCGCCGCCGGTTCGCTGGCTTCACTGCCGATCTCACAGGCCATGGCGGCTGCCATAGACTCGATGTCGATGTTGTCCTCGATTACCGCAACCCGGCTAGGCGGTGAACAGACGGTAATAGAAAAGGCCGCGGTCAAGGAGCTGCGCGACAGCCTGCAGGGACAGTTATTGATGCCGGGTAACGGCGCCTACGATGTTGCGCGCCGATTGTGGAACGGCATGATCGACAAGCACCCGGCGTTGATCGCTTATTGTGTCAATGCAAGCGATATTGCCCACGCCGTTGATTTTGCCAGGGACCACGAGTTACTGGTTGCGATCAAGGGCGGCGCACACAGCTTCTCCGGCAAATCTTCGTGCGATGGTGGTCTGATGATCGATTTGTCCGGCATGAAAGGCATTGAGGTAGACGCAGAAAATCGAATCGCCAGGGTTCAGCCAGGTGTCCTCGGTGGCGAACTCGACGTGCAAACCCAGAAGTACGGGCTGGCAGCGATGACCGGGTCCATAGCGCATACTGGAATCGCCGGCCTGACCCTCGGCGGAGGTTTATCCCGGGTCAGCCGCAAATACGGGTTGATGATCGATAACTTGAGATCGGCTGATATCGTTACCGCCGATGGCGAACATCGCCATGCCAGCGCCGATGAAAATCCTGACTTGTTCTGGGCGCTGCGTGGCGGTGGCGGAAATTTCGGTGGCGTGACTACGTTCGAATACGATTTGCATCCGGTCGGGCCGGAGTTTCTCGCCGGCAATGTCATGTTTCCGTACGAAAGCGGCAAGGATTTGCTGAGTTTTTACCAGGAATTTGCATCGGATGCGGCGGACGAACTCAGTGTGACAATTTCAATGGGTACTTCACCGGAGAGCGAGAGATTCGTAACCATCGAATTTATTTATGTTGGGGACCCGGCAGATGGCGATCGTGCGATTGCGCCGCTGCGGAAGTTTGGCAGACCGAAAGCAAGCAATATTGGCCTGACGCAATACAATACCTTGCAAACCAGCGCCGATGAAGCATTGCGCCACGGACAGATGTACTACCTGAAATCCGGTTTTGTGAACGAATACACACCCGGGTTGATTGACGATATGCTTGGCAATTTGCCGCAGGATGCGGAGGTCCTGATTTTTACAGATCATCTGCGCGGAGCCATTTCCAGGGTCGGGCAGGATGAAACCGCTTTTGC
Organism: Gammaproteobacteria bacterium; assembly: GCA_027297845.1. Taxonomy (GTDB): domain Bacteria; phylum Pseudomonadota; class Gammaproteobacteria; order Steroidobacterales; family MnTg04; genus MnTg04. Next base: position 7,651 of record JAPUHG010000221.1, read on the forward strand.
GCACCGGAATGCATTTGCCCTCATCGGAGCTCT
>JAPUHG010000222.1 GCA_027297845.1 Gammaproteobacteria bacterium
GAAATCCTCGTCGGCGCTTATTTACAGATTTTCCAGTTCGAAATCTTCATCGTCGAATGCATCAATGGAGTTATCCAGGGCTTCCATAGTCTTTTTTAGCATTTCATCTAGCTTGTCTTGCTCGACGATGACCGGTTCGACGCTCAATCCGGTTTGAAAACGGATTTCGTCCAGCGCGTGCAGGTTGGTCGGGTCGGAGACTGCGATAAAAATTCGTTTACCGCGTTTAACCAGCGGCAAAACCTTGTGCTTGGACAGCAGATCCTGGTTGACCAGTTGGCAAACATCGACATCGACGACCAAAGATTCCAGGTTCAGAGTCGGCACGCCGAATTCATGGGAAGCCGCCTGGGCCACGTCCTGGGCGTCGGCAAGCTGGTTTTTGATCAGGTGCGCGACCAGGGTGGTTTTTTCTTTCTTGGCCGCCGCCACCGCATCGTGCACCATTTCCTCGGTACAGATACTTTCCTGCACCAGTCGCCTGGGCAATCCGGTCAGGATGCTTTTTTTTGCGGTTAACGCCATTTATGGGTCCCTAGGCTGCGGCGGGGCAGCAAACCCCGTCGAATAAGCCAGACTTTACTGACTTATGTTCAAAAATAAAGTGACACAGGCAGCATTTTTGAAAATATTTGCGTGCCCAAGCGTTTGTTTCCATCCCTGCCTGGAGTACAGGCCAGCGCTATAACTTACTGATTTTCAGATACGTTTATCAAGTTTTCGTAGAAAGTACCGAAAACGGCCCTGATAATCACCTCTGGAATGAGTCCAGATCGCCAGTTTTCCGCTTTTTCGCCCATCCAGCCTAGTTCCTGCACGCCGAGGGCAAAAACTGTCGGGGCACGATTGCCGGCGCCCTGGGTCCTGCGGGTACGGCGAGACCGGTCAGGCCCGCCGGTAACGGGGCGTCTCCGCAGTGCCAGATCACTTCACCGCTGATCGATACGTAAGGGCTAAGCGCCAGCGTATGGCCGACCAGGCGGGCGCTCGCCTGGTTGCCAAAAATCAGCTCCAGCCGCCCGCCATCAAGCGTCAGGGACGCCAGGTAAGGTGGCACACTCGGCATGGCAAGACCGTGCCGGGTCAGCTCTTCCTCGGCCAGCGGCGCACGACCGGTATCCACATAAAATCGTTCCAGTGCCTCCCGGGCCGGCTGCGCTGCATCCAGGCTGTGGTTGACTTGCGCGCGGACCCGGTGTACATCGAGCGCCAGCGCCAGCAGACCGGCAACGACGGCGAGTACGACAAATACCAGCACCAGTTCGATAACAGTAAATCCATGTTGGCGGTATTCGGGTGAGCCAGGCAGCATATTTGACAAACGGGATAGCGGTCATTAAGTCCGGGTTTGTAAAGCTACCTCAAATGGCGAGCATGCGAAAACTTAATTGCCAAAAAGTCGGTTTGTTTACGCGGGTTATCCTACACCCAAAAAAGAAAACCCCTCGCAAGAGGGGTTTTCCGATTCCGGCATAAACCGGAATAATGTTGCTACAAGTATTATGGACGGCAAGCCGACGGCATGTACTTGTTCAGCACAGTTGTTGCGATTACGGCGGAGGCACCGGTGGCTGCTTCAACAGCACCGGCCGGCTGACCGGAGTTGCCGCACGCCCAGATGACATCCAGGTTTGCGCTGACCCACGGCTTGATTGTCAGCAGCGGGGTCAAAACCAGCGTCGCGTTGGCGTCATTGCCATAGGTAACGCTGATCGTACCGGTGGTAATAATGAGCTGGGTCACGTATCTGCCGGAAGGCGGGTTGGTGATGCCGAGGTTAGCCAGGGCAACCGGCCATAGACCTGAGTCGGCAAATTCTTCAGACACGGAGGCCTTCAGAGCTGCTGACAGGTTAAGACCTTCGGTGACCTGCGCGCGAATCGTGTAATCCTGATACGCAGGAATAGCGATCGCGGCCAGAATGCCGATAATCGCCACAACGATCATCAGTTCGATAAGGGTAAAACCCTGTTGAATTTTCTTCATTACTATCTCCTTCGAGAGGTTATACAAAACGGCAATAGCCTGCGCTTATATCTGCAAACCCCGTGCCAAGAAATCCGGGTTTCTCTTAATCGACTGATTTAGAAAGAAAAAATAGTTATTTGGTGAAAAATGCGGTTATTTGCATGAGCCAATAATCCCAATGTCTGGCCGCCCGGTGTCAGAAGCTGACAAATTTTGTCACCCGGGTCGCTTATCGCAGACGGTGATTTTGTCAAATAGCGATCAATAAGCCGGCTGCTCACCCAATGTTAAGTTTTTTGATTCGGTAGCGCAGGGCCCGGAAACTGATACCGAGAAGTTTTGCGGCCTGGGTTTTGTTATAGCGGGTTTGCTCAAGCGCCTTTACGATGGCGTCGCGCTCGATACTCTCCAGCTGACTGCCCAGCATACCGGATTCGGCTTTCTCAATCGGTTTTGCACTGCCTGGCTCGAGTCGCAGATCCTCGGCGCCAATCGTTCCGCCGTTACTCAGGGTGAGCGCTCTTTCCAGCATGTTTTCCAGTTCACGTACATTGCCTGGAAATTGATGAGCCAACAGGGCTGACCTGGCGTCGTCATCCAGAGATGGTACCGGCAAACTCATCTGCTCCGCCAAGCGGCTCAGAATAAACCCGGCAAGCTGAAGAATATCCCCGTCACGGTCTCGCAACGGTGGGACCTTAAGTTCAATAACGTGGATACGGTAAAAAAGATCTTCCCGAAAATCCCCGGACGCGACCAACTCCGCCAGTTTGCGATGGGTAGCGCTGAGTATACGTACATCCACCGGCACCTCCCGCTCGCTACCGACCGGGCGCACGGTTTTTTCCTGGATCACGCGCAACAGCTTGACCTGCATGTGTAGCGGCAGCTCCGCGAGCTCGTCGAGAAACAAGGTTCCACCTTCCGCACTTTGGAAAAGGCCGGCCTTATCCGCAACCGCCCCTGTAAAAGACCCTTTTTTGTGTCCGAAGAACTCACTTTCCATCAGTTCGCTGGGTAGTGCGCCGCAGTTGACCGGCACAAACGGACCGCCATAGCGGGGTCCGGATTCATGGATCATCGCCGCAACCAGTTCCTTGCCGGTCCCGGACTCGCCGCAAATATGGACCGGCGCCTGGCTACGCGCGACCTTGGCAATCATATCGCGTACGTTGCGCATAGTTGCGGAGTCACCGATCAGTTTGGTAGCGGGGCTTTCATCACTGCGCATTCGAGCGCTGCGCAGGCGCAGCGCCGTTTTGACCATTTTGCGCAGGCCGTCCAGATCCAATGGCTTCGATACAAAATCGAAAGCGCCCGCCTTTAGCGCCCTGACGGCGGTCTCGACGTTGCCGTGCGCCGTGATTACCGCGACCGGCGTATCCGGCGTCTGCCTTTGCATCCATTCGACCAGGTCCAGACCACTGCCATCAGGCAATTTCATATCCGTAAAACACAGGTCGAATGATTTTTTCATCAACAGCGCCCGTGCTTCGCTTAAATCAGCCGCGGTCTTCGTCTGGATATCCATTTGTTGCAAAGTCAGGCTCAGCAATTCGCGGATATCGGGCTCGTCGTCGATTACCAGCGCGGTCGGCTGATTCATGTCTTGTTCTCCCAGCGTTGCGGGTCAGAAAAAGTAATTCTAAACACACTACCGCCACCAGGTCTTGGCTGGTAGATCAAACTGGCTCCGTTGCATTCGCACAGTTCCCGGCAAATGAACAAACCCAGGCCGGTGCCACCGTTATCACCGGTAAAAAACGGTTCGAAGATGCGCTCGGCGTCAGTTTCAGATATTCCTTTTCCCCGGTCGCCGATCTCAAGGCAAGGACGATCCGAGCCGCGCAAGCGGCCGATCTTCAGATCAATGACCTGATCTTTTCCACAGGCGTACTTGATCGCGTTTTCGCACAGATTCCACAATACCTGGTGCAGATGACTGGGATCAATCTGCACTTCCGGCGGCGGACCTGCGCAGCTGATGAGCAGCCGCTCCCGGGCCACCTGTTGGGTCTGGCAATACTCATCGGCAAAGGCGGACACCCAGTGTTCGAGCTGCAGCCGTTCCGGCGCCGTGGTATCGCGGCGTGACAACTGCAGCACGTTATCGATGATCTGGCTGACGCGCAGTCCGTTGGTATGGATGATGTCGGTCAGCCGGCGCTCGGTGCTGGTCATGACCGCGGATTCCCTGAGCAACTGGGCCGCATGGCTCATCGCGCCGACCGGATTGCGAACCTCATGGGCGATGCTGGCAGTCAGCCGACCCAGTGAAGCGAGTTTCGACTGCTGAACTTTTTCCGCAAGCACGCTGGTGTCCTCGAGGAATACCAGCATTGCGTCGCCGCCTTTTTCTTTCAATGGCGCGAACTGCGGGTTGATCACCCGATCTCCATCGGCCGCTATGAAGGATGGTTGGGCCTGGCGGAATTCTTCCGGGTTTCGTCGCCAGGCCTTTAACAACATATACAAACGTGGCGAGATTTCAGAGAGATGCCTGGCAGGCTGCCGGCGCGGCGAGCCAAGGATGTTGGCAGCCGATGCATTCATCAGGCGGACCTGGTTCTCCTTGTCCACGACGACGATGCTCTCGCGCAGATGCTGCACGATGTACTGGTTCAATTCCGCGAGGTTTTCCAGATCTACTCCACGTTGTCTTGCCAAAGCCTCGGTTGCCTGAATCCGGCGTGCCAGCGGATCCATCAAGACAGCCATGATCAGGATAATTCCGCTAAGCAACCCGGCCGCAGTAAAATCCGTAGTGACCGGTGTCGTATTCAGAAATATCCAGGCCTGGTCCCCGAGTATCGCCAACGCGGCCATTGAGCCAGCCATCAGGGTTCTTTTTCTTGGCAGAATCAGCGCGCTGGCGCCAATGATAATGATCAATAGATTCGCCAGGCCGGAACTGATCCCGCCACTGGCATGACTTAATATTGTGATCGTCGTTATATCGAATGCCACGGACCACGAAACCTGGATGGTTTTTGATGCCCAGCGGCGCGATACCGCGAGCATGTTGCCGACCCCGACTCCCAGGTACAGACCGCAAACCGCGACGAACAAAGTCGGAGACTGCGTCCCGATAATACGTGGCTGATCGACGCTGGCAAATAGCAACAGCAAGAACACCGAAACCAGGACTCGAAATACATTCAGTAGCTGCAGAATTCGCCAACTGAGTTCGTCGGTATCCTGTTGGGGAGCCTGGCTCGCCGGGGCGATCCGGACGGCGGCCGGACTCTTCAATTCGCCTGTGCTGGAGTCTGCCTGCATGAGTGCCTCATTCCGTGGCTGGCGCTTTGCTGCGCCCATTGTAGAAGCAAAAACCGGGTAGCCCAAACAGCTTTGCACAACCGCGGAATTTGCTCCACAATACGCGCCTTCTCAAACCGGGGTCCAGCGCCAGATGAATCTCCACGAGTACCAGTCAAAACGGTTATTCAAACAATTCAATATCCCCGTTCCAAGAGGCCTGCCGGCGCATACGCCGGATGACGCGGCCAGCGCCGCAAGGGAACTGGGCGGCGATGTCTGGGTGGTCAAGGCGCAGGTACACGCGGGCGGCCGCGGCAAGGCAGGAGGGGTACGCCTGGTCACCAGCGTCGAAGAGGTCAAAAAGGCCGCGCTGGAGATGCTGGGTAGCACGCTGGTTACCAAGCAGACGGGACCGGAAGGGTTACCTATTCACACGGTAATCGTCGAGATGGGTTCCGAGATTGCGCGCGAACTCTATCTTAGTCTGCTGGTGGATCGCACCAGCGAGCGCATCAGTTTTATGGCGTCGGCGGTGGGCGGGATGGATATTGAAGAAGTTGCGGCATCGCAGCCGGACCAGATGCAAACGCTTTCGGTCCATCCGGCGGCCGGCTTGCAGCCATACCAGGCTCGCCAGATGGGATTCGCAATGGGGCTTGACAAGGACCAGGTCGGTCAGTTCACCAAGATAGCGATGCAGCTGTATCGCTTATTCGTAGAGCGTGACGCTTCAATGATCGAAATCAACCCGCTGATCGTGACTGCAGATGGTAACGTGGTCGCGCTGGACGCCAAAATCAATATCGAGGATAACGCGCTCTTTCGCCAGTCGGAGATGATGGAGTGGCGTGACCCGACGCAGGAAGACGACATGGAAAACGAGGCCAGCGCTCACGACCTCAATTACGTATCCCTCGGTGGCAATATCGCGTGCATGGTCAATGGCGCCGGACTGGCAATGGCGACGATGGACTTGATCAAATTACACGGCGGCGATCCGGCAAATTTCCTGGATGTTGGCGGCGGCTCTTCTGCGGAGGGCGTGTATGAGGCATTCAAGCTGATTTTGTCGAACGACCGGGTCGAAGCGATCCTGGTCAACATATTCGGCGGCATCGTGCGCTGCGATCTGATCGCCGAAGGCATAATCGCGGCGGTGAAGGAAGTCGGGGTCGAAGTGCCGGTGGTCGTACGCCTGGAAGGCACCAATGTGAACCAGGGACGCGAGCTGCTGGCCAATAGCGGGCTCGATATCATCGCCGCCGATGACCTGACCGAGGCGGCGAAGAAAGTAGCGGCCGTCGTCGCCTGATCCAGCGGGAACCAGGAAAAGTAATGAGTACACTCGTTAATAAAGACAGCAAGGTCATTTGCCAGGGGTTCACCGGGCGCCAGGGGACTTTTCATTCCGAGCAGAGTATCGAATACGGCACCAATTTGGTTGGCGGCGTAACTCCGGGGCGCGGCGGCGAGGTTCACCTCGAGCTACCGGTTTTCGATACGGTCCACCAGGCTGTCGCAGAGACGGCGGCGGACGTCAGCATGATCTATGTGCCGGCACCGTTTGCCGCCGATGCAATTCTTGAGGCTGCCGATGGCGGAATCAAACTGGTGGTTTGCGTCACCGAGGGTATTCCTGTCCTGGACATGGTGCGGGTCAAAGCCACGTTGAGTGATTATGACTGCCGGCTGATCGGTCCAAATTGCCCGGGCATCATCACGCCGGGCGAATGCAAGATTGGCATCATGCCGGGCTTTATTCATCAGCCGGGCAAAGTCGGCGTGGTTTCGCGATCCGGCACCCTGACCTACGAAGCGGTATATCAAACGACTTGTAACGGGCTCGGCCAGACTACCTGCATCGGCATCGGCGGCGACCCGGTTCGCGGAATGAATTTTATCGATTGTCTTGAACTGTTTGAGGCGGATCCGGCGACCGAGGGAATTATTATGGTTGGCGAGATTGGCGGTACGGACGAAGAGGCCGCGGCCGATTACATCAAACAGCATGTCAGCAAACCCGTTGTGGCTTACATCGCGGGGGTGACGGCACCCGCGGGCAAACGGATGGGCCATGCCGGGGCAATCATCTCGGGCGGCACCGGTACGGCGGAAGAGAAGTTCAAGGCGTTGAATGACGCCGGTGTCACGACGGTCCGTTCGCCCGCGGAAATGGGTAGCGCGATGTTACAGCGGCTGGGCGGCTGAGCAATCGGGGCGCCGCTCCGCGGAACCAAAACCTGCGAGAAATGAACAACCCGTCTAACGACAGAAACACCGCAGCCAGGCAAGCCAGAATTGCGCTGGCACAAATCAGCATGACTGTCGGTGACGTGCCGGGCAATACGCGGCGTATAGTCGAGACTGCCCACCGGGCCCGCGAACGGATGCAGGCGCAGTTGGTGGTATTCCCCGAGTGCACGTTGACCGGTTACCCGCCGGAAGATCTCCTGTTTCACAAGAGGCTGAGGCGGCAGGTTGCCGACGGACTGGATACGCTGGCGAAAGAACTGGAGGGAATCCATGTTCTTGTCGGCTATCCCGAGTACACCGAGCAGGGTATTTACAATTCCCTGACCTTGATTGGCGACGGCAAGCAGAGCGCAAACTACCGAAAAAAACATTTTCCGAATTATGCGGTGTTCGATGAGGAACGCTATTTCCTGGCCGGGGATGAAGCCAGGATTATCGAAATTGGCGGTATCAAGCTGGGTCTGTCGATCTGTGAAGACATATGGCATGAGGGCACGATGGATGCGGCACGCGACCTGGGCGCCGAAGCACTGATCATTACCAATGGTTCGCACTACGAGATAGAGATTCAGTCGAAGCGCCGGGAGTTGTTGCGTGAACGGATCGCCGGCTGTGGTATTCCTATCATTTATC
>JAPUHG010000223.1 GCA_027297845.1 Gammaproteobacteria bacterium
CCGCCAGCGAATGACTGATGGACGCGCCCTCACGGACCCGCAAAGTCGCCTCCGAGACAGCTTCCCACATCGGCAAATTCGCAATTACCGAGCCGGCGATGTTCATTGATTCCAGTACCGGTACGCCGCTACCCGACAGGATGCTCAGCGTGCGAGTGAAACGTGCGTTATTAAAACCCCGAACCAGCCGCCCGACCAGCGGTAGCCGCAACAGAAAACCGTGGACTCGGCGCTTGGCGCTTGGCTCGCGTAGCCAACGTTTGAACGCGTATGCGCCACCGGCGATAGCAACGAGGCCGAACAACCCATAATCGCGAAGCAGGTGACTGACCGTAATCAGGGCGGTCGTCAGCCATGGCAGTTGCTGATTGCTGTCTTCAAAAATGCTGACGATTTTTGGTACGACGAAAACCAGCATGCCGCTCACGATCAGTATGGACATGACCGAAAGCACGATTGGATAAATAGCTGCAGAGCTCAATTTCTGCCGAAGTATCTGGCGGCTTTCGGCATAATCCGCCAATCTTTCCAGTACCGTGTCCAGGTGACCTGACTGCTCCCCGGCAGCGACCGTCGCCCGGTACATATCAGGAAACGCCTGTGGGAAATCAGCCATGCCAACCGCCAGCGAGTGCCCCTCCAGCAAACGCGAGCGCACGCCCAGCAATATGCTGCTGACCCGGGTCTTCTCGGTCTGCTGAGAGACGGCGCGCAAGGCTTCTTCCAGTGGCAATCCCGCGCGCACCAAGGTCGCGAGCTGACGGGTAAACAGGGCCAGGTCGGTGGCGGTGATGCCTTTGCGAAAACTCAGGCCGCGCCGCTTTTTTTCCTTTTCCGCAACTTCGGTGACCTCGATCGGTAGCAGGTGCCGCTCGCGCAACAGTTGCCTTACCTGGCGCGCGTTGTCGCCTTCTAATACCCCTTCTGCCTGCTTGCCCGAGGAATCGACTGCCTTGTATTCAAATGCACCCATCGCGAATCAGGAGGTCCCGCCCGCATATTTGACCAAGGATCGCTGATTTTGGGTGAGGACTCGGGCGGCTGGGCGCAGGGCTGGAGCGCAAGCGATAGCGGTAGCTATGGGGAGAGTGAAGATCGAGCTCAGGCGTCCGAGAACCAGCCAGGGCCGCGAAAGGTGGCCGCGATTGCATAATAGGTATTCAGCTACCAACGTACCGATACCTCAAAATTTCTGAACATTCCGCACCTTACAACCGGCAGCCAACATCTGGGTGAACTGTGTGGGCTAATCTTCACGGGTAACGCGCAACACTTCATCCAGCGTAGTGATTCCCGCGAGTACCTTGGCTCGGCCATCGGCCCGAATACTTTCGCTTTGCTGTCTGGCGTGTTCCTCTAGCAGGTGTTCGCTAGCCTTTTCATGAATCATCGTTTTCATGCCATCGTCGATAACCACCAGTTCATAAATGCCGGTACGGCCGCTGTAACCGGTCTGGTTGCATTGCGCGCAGGCGGCGGCTCGATACAGAGTCAGTTTCTCCCTGGGGGGTACCTGCAGCAGCTTCTTTTCGCTGGCATCTGCGGAGTGGGACTCGCGGCAGGCTGGGCAGAGAATACGCACCAGCCGCTGGGCGACCGCGCCGATCAGGCTCGAGGCAAGCAGAAAGGGCTCGATCCCCATGTCGCGTAAACGGGTAACGGCACCGACGGCTGTATTGGTATGCAATGTCGATAATACGAGATGACCGGTCAGGCTGGCTTGCACCGCTATTTGCGCGGTTTCCAAGTCGCGTATCTCGCCGACCATGACGACATCCGGGTCCTGCCGCAAAATCGCGCGCAAGCCCCTGGCAAAAGTCATTTCCACTTTGGTGTTGACCTGGCTTTGGCCGATACCATCGATGTAATACTCGATCGGATCCTCGACCGTCATGATGTTCCGCGTGTTGTCGTTGATCCGTTCCAACGCGGCGTACAAGGTTGTGGTTTTTCCCGAGCCGGTAGGGCCGGTGACCAGTAATATTCCGTGTGGCCGATGAATGAGTTTGTCGACTGTTTTTCTGGTTTCGGTATCCATTCCCAGGCTGCCAAGATCGAGCCGGCCCGCCTGTTTGTCCAGCAAGCGCAACACAACCCGCTCGCCATGCCCCGATGGCATGGTCGAAACCCGAACATCGACCGCGCGCCCCGCAATCCGCAAAGAAATACGGCCATCCTGTGGCAGGCGTTTTTCGGCAATATCAAGACGCGACATCACCTTGATGCGCGACACCACCAGCGGGGCGACGGCACGGCGCGATTGCAAAACTTCACGCAGCACACCGTCAACGCGCAAACGCACCACCAAACGGTTCTCAAATGGCTCGATATGGATATCGGAGGCATTGACCTTGATCGCTTCTGTCAGCAAGGCATTAATCAGTCGGATTATCGGTGCATCGTCCTCGCTCTCTAGCAGATCGGATGGCTCCGGCAGTTGCTGGGCTACCGTACTCAAATCCAGGTCTTCATCGAACTCCTCGACCATTTGCATGGCCGAGTTACTACCGGCCTCATAGGTCTGTTGCAGCAGGCCATCAAAATTGTCGCTGTCGACTCGCGTCAGGCTCAGTGGAATTTGGAAATGCCTGCCCAATTCAGCAAGCGTAAGCGGGGTTACATCGTTCCGGCAGACTGTATTCAGGCGACCGTCTTCAATGCCCCGAATCAGTACACCGTGGCGTTTGGCAAAAGAAAATGACAGCCTGGGATGGCTACCGTCGCGGCCAGCGTCTCCTGCTTTAACGATTTCAGGATCCGTCATCGCCTTCCTCATCTGCTACCGGCGGCCGGCGAGCGTCTATCGTCGGTCCACTGGCGCCGGGGCCGCCGTTGCTGATCGGGGGCAGGGTAGGTCTTTCCTGATTCGGCATCAATTGTACTGAGCCAGGATCCATTATGCCCAAGCCGTTCAGTTGCAAATTGCGCATGTAGTTATATCTTGCGTTGGTTTCCATTGCCACCTGTGTGCCATCGCGCAAAATCGTCGGCCGGAGGAATACCATCAGATTGGTTTTTACCAACTCGGTCTTTTTTGAACGAAACAGGGCGCCCAGCAGCGGGATTCTGCCGAGTATGGGAACGCGCTGCTCGGTTTCGATCAACGCCTCCTGGATCAGGCCGCCAAGAACCATTATTCCACCGTCTTCGACAATTACCTGGGTGCTGATGTTTCGTTTATTGGTAATCAGGTCAACGGCATTTTGGGCTCCGCGAGAAATATTGGATTGTTCCTGCTCAACTTTTAGCAGTACCGCGTTGCCTTCGTTTATCTGTGGCGTGATGCGCAGAATGGTGCCAACCTCTAAGCGCTCAATCGTCTGGAAGGGGTTCACCGAGCCCTGCGCTGCACCTGTGTTGGTAAACTGGCCGGTGATAAAAGGTACTTCCTGGGCAACCTTGATCTCGGCTTCTTCATTGTCGACGGTTGTAATAGTCGGCATCGACAGTATGTTGGTCGACGCGTCACCGGCGAGCGCTGTCAACACGGCTGCCCAGCTGGTCTTGTTATCCCTGAATCGTCCGACGATGGTCGTTATTCCCTGGGTGACAAAATCACCAGTTGTGCCCTCGCCACCATCCAACGTGCCAATCGCGCCGGCGATATCGAAACTATTGGAGAACTGTGAAACGGCCGCGACATCGCCCGTGTCACCGGGCGAGACAAGCCAGCTCACCCCGAGTTCGCTGACTTTGTCCAGCGACACTTCAACGATGATTGCCTCGATATGGACCTGCGCCCGGCGTATATCCAGTTTATCGATGATCCCCATCAGGTTTCGCATTTCCTTTGGTGGCGCGGTAATAACCAGGGCGTTGGTCATCACGTCTGCCCATATTTTTACGACATTATTGCCCGGACCAGCCGGCTGCCCGCCGGCTGCTCCCTGGGTCTGGAACACATCGACCTGCTCCTGCAATTTTCCCGCGAGTTCCTCGGCGACCGCGTTGAACAGATAACGCACCCGGGTGTTACCGCCTTCCGCCAGCGGAGTATCCAGGTTAACGATCAGGGCGCGTGTTTTCAGCCGCTTCTTGAGATCGCCGCCAATCAAAACGCTGTTGGTACGCTGGTCGGCCGCGATACTCGGGCCGCTTTGAGCATCGCCGCGGCCGGCCGGTTGCGAGATGGAATTGATGATTCTCACGATTTCAATTGCCGATGCGTGTTGCAAAGGAATTATCTCGATTTCGTCTTCACTTTCCCGATCGATACGTCTTACGATCTGGACGATTCGCCGAACATTCGCTGCCCGGTCGGAAATGATCAGCATATTTGACTGCGGATAGGCCGCCAGGTGTCCGTACTGAGGGATCAACGGTCTTAGAATCGGTACCAGTTGGGCGGCGACAATATTTTCGATACGGATGACCCGGGTCACGATTTCATCGGGGCCGCTAGCGCCCGCCGGTGCACCGGGGACCTGGCGCGCATTGGCATCGGGCAAAATTTTGACGAAATTGCCTGATGGAACAGCGATGTATCCATAAACCTGCAGCAACGACTGGAACGCACTGTAAAAAGCGTCTGGACTCATCGCGGTCTGTGAAATCATGGTTACGTTCTGCTGATTAACGCGTGGATCGACAATAAAATTTTTGCCGCTGACTTCGGCGACCGCTTCGATGATCTGACGGATATCGACATCCTGAAAATTGGGTGTGATCATTCGGTCTTGTGCGACCACCGACTGGCCCGCAAGTAATCCAAACACCAGTGTGCTGAATATCTGTCTGCGCAGAATGTTTGTTTTTGTACGGCTATGTTTCATCATTAATATCCATTTTTCTTTTGAGTACAGCTTATCGTCGCTGCGTTCCAGGTGGCGATTGTCGTAATGCGGAACTGATCTGATCGAGATCGATGGTAATGACTTCGGGGATGCCATTGCGCTCAACCGTGACGCTGAGCTGACCGCTCTGCTCGATACCGCCAAGCATGTTCGCGCTTTGTTCCGGGTCAGTCAACGGGACGCCGTTGATATTTGTGGCCAGGTCGCCCGGGCGAAAACCCAGCTCCGCAAATGTTCGCCGTTGGCGGCCCGGATAAATTCGATATCCTTTTAGCCGGCCGTCTGCAAAATAGGGCTGCGGGCGAATAATTTCACTCAAGGCACCACTATTGGTGGCGCTTTGGAGAATGGTGTTCCTGGTGACATTGCTCAGGCTGCGTGGTCGCGACCGCCTGGTCTGCGGACGTTCGCTCGTCGATATCTGGCTCAGCTCGGCCAGGTTAAGTTCCTCAAGGCGGCCACCGGTTCGTTGCAATATTACCCGATGAGGCTCGACCAGATAGAGCGTGGCGCCGGCTACGACAACGGCACCGATCGTATAAACTTTTTCTTCGTTGCGGTACTCAATGATCGCCACCGCGCGGTCACGTTCGCTGTCCCAGATCGTTCCCTTGAGCGTCAGATCCAGTGTGGTTTCCGGTACATCAGAGACCGGGCCGGGATCAGGATCGCTGTTGCCGGGGGCGGGCTCGGAATTTTCCGCGAAATTACCGAACAGGGCGGCGTCCGTAATTACAGAAATGTCGGTCTCAGTTCGGCGGTCAATGGAGCCGTCCTCCGCAGGTGCTAGCGGCCTTACCGGCTGCGAACCTCCGGCGAGTATTTGCAGCACGAACATGGCGAGTTGCCAGGCCACTACGATGACCAACAACAAAGCGACCCATTGCGGTAGCTTGCTGCTTATTCGCGACCACAACCGGATGGCTTCACTACCACCCAAATTATCGGTTTTGCTTGCCAGTTCGTTCATTTAATACGCGGGCCCAATTATCGGTATCGTGACCCATGCCACAGAGCAGGCAGGGCATAAGCGTTCATCATAAGTATGGGCTGTTCCATTGGAAAGCCCAAAAGGCCTGTTTTGATGGATTCCTGGCCACGCGACCTTATGTCCAATAGCAGGATTATTATGTTAATGGCACGACCGGAGAGCAATGAATAAGCGGCTGCTAATACGCGTGCTGATCAGCTCAATGCTGTTTCTCCCCTTTTTGCTCCACAATCGGGGAGATATACGCCTGGGCTGGCTGGAGCGCCTGGAGCAGATGAGCTATGACGCCAGGCTCCTGTTCACGATGCCAAACACGCTGGACGATCGTATTGTCATCCTGGATCTGGACGAGAAAAGTCTGTTGGAAGAAGGACAATGGCCGTGGCCGAGAGACCGTTTGGCTCGCCTGGTGAATCGATTATTCGATGACTACCAGATCAAGGTGCTTGGCTTTGATATCGTATTCGCCGAAGTAGATAACCGCAGCGGGTTAGCAACGCTGGAGCGGTTGGCAAAAGATGATTTGCAGAATATTCCTGAGTTTCGCCTGGCGCTGGAAAGCTTACGCCCGGTTCTGGATACCGATAGCGTGTTTGCTAATGCCCTCGCAAACCGCGCGACCGTCCTCGGTTACGTTTTTCGCCACGAGGGCGACGCGGGTGAGGGTGTCTCCTCAGGGATGTTGCCCAAGCCACTGATACCATCGAATGAGAATGACACCAACATTCCGTTTGTCGAGGCGGTTGCCTACACCGGTGACATCGCGATGCTGCAAAACAACAATGCCGGTGGTTTCTTTGAGAATGCATTGGTTGACCGCGACGGGAAATATCGACGGGTTCCACTGCTGCAAAAGTACAACGGCAACATTTATTCATCCCTTGCCCTTGCGGTGACCTACCACGCCCTGGGTAGGCCGAATCTGGATTTTGTGTTCCAACATGGCGCGGATGGACCTCGTGACGGTCTCGACCTCGAATGGCTCAAGCTCGGAGACAAAAAGATTCCGGTCGACGAAAATGCGGCAGTCCTGGTGCCCTACAGGGGGCAGATGGGTAGCTTTCCCTATGTCTCTGCGACCGATGTACTGAATGGGCGCGCAGCGAAATACCCTTTGAAGGGGTCGATAGTCTTGATGGGGACCAGTGCTGCAGGTCTCCATGACCTGCGAAACACGCCGCTAGGCAATCGCTTCACCGGTGTCGAAATACACGCAAATATTGTTTCCGGAATCCTGGATCAGAGCATCAAACACCATCCACGATACGTGCAGGGCATCGAAATCACTATTTTGTTTTTGCTCGCTGCTTTTTTAACGGCTGTGTTGCCCAGGATACCGGTCATGACGGCGACACTACTGACCGTGCTGGTAATTCTGCTTCTTACCGTTGTGAACCTGCTGCTCTGGAGCCGGGGTAACTTCGTGCTACCACTCGCGTCGATGCTGATTTTCACATTCTTGTTGTATTTCCTGCACATGATTTACGGGTATTTCGTCGAGACACGTGGGAAAAGAGAGTTGTCCGTGCTATTCGGCCAATATGTCCCGCCGGAGCTGGTTGCCGAAATGGGCAACAATCCAGGTAAGTTTACGATGGCGAGCGAAAGCCGGGAAATGACCGTGATGTTCGCTGACATCCGGAATTTTACCGGAATCGCAGAACGACTCAGCCCACCCGAAGTGAGCCAGCTTCTCAATGCTTTTCTCACACCGATGACCCAAGTGATCCAGCGACATCGCGGCACGATCGATAAATACATGGGCGACGCGATCATGGCTTTCTGGGGCGCGCCGGTCAGAGATCCGCAACATGCGAGAAACGCCTTGTTATCGGCCATCGAAATGCAGGGAGCGCTCAGCCAGCTGCAAAAGGGCTTTGATCGCAGGGGCTGGCCGGAAATCAAAGTCGGGATCGGCATGAACACAGGCGAAATGCGGGTGGGCAACATGGGTTCGAGCTTTCGGATGGCCTACACCGTGATGGGAGATTCAGTGAATCTGGGGGCGCGGCTGGAGAGCCTGACCAAAGTGTATGGTGTGGATATCGCGGTCGGAGAGGCTACCTGCAAAGCGGTGCCGGATTTTGCCTTTCTGGAACTCGATCGGGTTCGAGTCAAGGGAAGAGACGAGTCCGTCGCCATCTTCAGTCCGGTGGGACCGCGCGATGAAATGGGAAATGAAACCAGGCAAATGCTGAAAAAATATGCCGTCGCATTAAAGTTTTACCGCGACCGGGATTGGGATTCGGCCGAAAAAGAATTTTTCGGCCTGACTCAGTCATTTCCAAAGCGCAAGCTTTTTAGTCTGTATCTTGACCGGGTAACTCGATTCAGAAGCGCCCCTCCTGCCGATGACTGGGATGGCGTTTCTGATATTTCCCACAAGTAACGGTGGCACAAAATTGTTGTCCAAAAGTTGGCCCGGAAGATGTAAAATCAGGAGAATCGGAGCGAAAACGACAACATGACTGATCGGAAGGAACACAGCGAGCAAGGCCTTGCGGTAAAAGAAGCGCGACCCAAGCTGAAGCGGCCGCCAATGTACAAGGTGTTGTTGCTCAATGACGACTACACGCCGATGGACTTCGTCGTCGGCGTGCTCGAACAGTTTTTCTCCATGGACCGGGTCAAGGCCACGCGCGTTATGCTGCAGGTCCATACTGAAGGGCAGGGCGCCTGTGGGGCCTTTACCTTTGAAATCGCGGAAACCAAAGTCGCCCAGGTCAATGCATATTCGAGACAGCAGCAGCATCCTTT
>JAPUHG010000224.1 GCA_027297845.1 Gammaproteobacteria bacterium
TGATATCGTCGCCGACCTGGATACTCCGGTATCGGCCTACCTGAAGCTAAAGCCGCTGATGCCACGCTACCTGCTGGAAAGCGTGGAAAGCGGCAAGCATGTTGGCCGTTATTCCTTTCTCGGATTCGGGGAAACTCGCGAATTCCGTCTCGATGCCAGCGGTCTGAGGATGAACGGGCACAGCTTACCAGCGGCGCGGGACCCGGAGGCGTTGCTCGATGCCTTTCGGCAGGCACTGGCGGCTGCACCGAAACTTTATCCGGAGATTCCCGAACTGCCCTTTGATGGCGGCCTGGTCGGCGTCTCCGCCTATGACCTGATTCGCAATCTTGAGCACTTGCCGAGTGGTGGGCCGGCAAGCCGTTGTCCGCGCGCTCTGTACCTGGCGACCGATTCTTTGCTGGTGTTCGACCACCTGACCCGCCGCGCTGCACTCCTCCATAGCGGGAATGAAATCGAGCGCAGCCGGCTCAGACGCCAGGTTCTCGATTTGCTGGCCGGCCCACTCACGCATTCGCCGTCGGGCAAGGGCTGCAGCGAATCCGCGGCCAGCATGCAACGGGATGAGTTCATGCGCGCGGTCGAGCTGGCGAAGCGGCACATCATGGATGGCGACGTCTATCAGCTGGTGCTGTCGGTGCAATTCGGTGGCCGCACCGGGCTGCCACCGTTTACCTGTTATCGCGCCCTGCGCCTGATCAACCCCTCGCCATACATGTATTTTTTGGATCTGGGTGACATGGCGGTTGCCGGGTCGTCACCCGAGGCGCTGGTCCGCAAACACGGGCGTCAGGCGACACTGCGACCGATCGCCGGGACCCGTCCGCGGCATGCGGTTGCGGAAACCGATCTGGCCCTGGAACGAGAGTTGCTGGCAGATCCCAAGGAATCCGCCGAGCACGTGATGCTGGTTGACCTTGCGCGCAACGACTTAGGGCGTGTTGCGCTACCGGGCACGATAAGAGTCGACCCATTTCGATCGATCGAGCGCTATAGCCATGTCATGCACATGGTCAGTGGCGTTACCGGCGAGCTTGAGCAGGACAAGGATGCGTTCGATCTGTTCGCCGCGGCTTTTCCCGCCGGGACACTGGTTGGCGCGCCGAAGATCAGGGCCATGCAGTTGATCGACCAGTACGAGCCGGTCAATCGCAATCTCTATTCGGGGACGGTGGGTTACTTTAGCCACAACGGAAACATGGATCACGCGATCACGATCCGGACCCTGAGTTTTCATGGCGATGAATACGAATACCAGGCGGGCGCCGGTATTGTCGCGGACTCGCGTCCGGCGGCCGAGTACAGCGAAGTGCTGGCCAAGAGCGCGGTACTGGGCCGGGCGCTTGAGCTTGCCGGAGAGATTCGATGAGCGTTCATGTGCTGGTTATCGATAACTACGATTCGTTTACCTACAACCTGGTCCAGGCGATTCGACAACTGCAGGCGAAAGTAACGGTTTTTCGCAATGATCAGCTGACAGTCGAAGACGCTGCAAAGCTCGACTACAGCCACTTGCTGATATCTCCCGGACCCGGTCATCCGCGCGATGCCGGGATCAGCATTCCGCTGATTCGCGCCATCGCAGGGTTGAAGCCGTTGCTTGGCGTGTGTCTCGGCCACCAGGCCCTGGTCGAAGCTTTCGGTGGTCACATAGAGCACGCTCCGCAGGTTATGCATGGCAAGAGCTCGGACGTATACCACGATGGAGAAGGGCTGTTTGCCGACTTGCCGACACCATTCTCGGCCGGGCGTTACCACTCACTGTGCGCGGCGAAAAAGAATTTACCCGAGGAATTCGAAGTCAGCGCCTGGACAAAATCCGATGAAATCATGGCTGTGCAGCACCGGGAATTCAATTTACATGGCGTGCAGTTTCATCCGGAAAGCGTGCTGACACCTGACGGGCCGAAATTGATCGAGAATTTTTTGCGAATAAGGGAAGGACGGAAAAATGAAAAGTGATTTACCCGCGCTATTGGAGCTGCTGATTTCCGGAAAGGATTTGAGCGAGCAGCAGGCGGAAGCGATTCTGCAAGCGATGGCCAGGGAGGAGCTTTCCGATGCGCTTGCCGGCGCAATACTCACGGCGCTGAGGGTGAAGGGTGAAACCGGCGCCGAAATAAGAGGATTTGCTCGCGGCATGCGCAACATGGCGCTGCGCCCATCGATTGCCGAGCGCAGCAAGCTGGTCGATTGTGTCGGCACCGGCGGCGATGGTTCGGGGAGCCTGAATCTATCGACCGGATCCGCATTGCTGGCCGCTGCCAGTGGGGCAAGAGTTGCAAAACACGGCAACCGGGCCATGTCGAGCAAAAGCGGCAGTGCTGATGTGCTCGAGGCATTGGGCTTTGAATTGCCGGTCGATGGCCATGCGGTTGCCGCCTGTCTTGACGCTACGGGGTTCACATTCATGTTTGCACCGAGGTTTCATGCCGCGACGAAATCCGTCATGGCGGTTCGCAAGTCTCTCGGGGTTCGCACGGTTTTCAATCTGCTTGGGCCACTGGTAAACCCGTTAAGCCCGCCCTACATGGTGGTCGGCGCCTACAGCCTGGCCGCGGCAAGGCTGATGGCTGAGGCCTTGTCGGGGATGAACATCGAGCGCGTCTTCGTCATCCACGGTGAACCGGGATGGGATGAGGCGACGCCGATCGGGCCGTTCGTCAGGCTGGAGGTCACCCCCGCAAAAATCAGTGAACGGGTTATCGATCCATTGGATCTTGGTTTTGCACGCTGTCAATCGCAGGATCTTGCCGGTGGCACCGCGGCAGAAAACGCGGATGCGTTGCGCGCCGTACTGACTGGCGCAGAACAGGGAGCGCATCGGGATGCCCTGGTATTGGGTGCGGGTTTGGTTTTGGAAGTATGTGGTCGTGCTCAATCGCTGACCGATGGAATGAAAGCAGCCAGTCATGCGCTGGAAAATGGGAGTGCAGGACGATTGCTTGGACGGCTGCGGGACTTCGTAATGGAGGCGGCATGAGAGAGAATTTTCTCGCCGAGCTCGCGATCAGTAGCCTTGAGCGAGTCAGGCAACTGGAGGTTGGCCGCGAGGACTTTCAAAAGCTCATCGACCAGTCTGCAACGCCCCCCGGCTTGCGCCTGTCCAGCGCTGGCTTCGACCTGATTGCGGAATACAAACGGCGTTCACCGACGCAGGGAGAACTGGCGGAGGCTACCAGTGATATGAGCCGCCAGTTGTCTGACTACGCAAGAGGCGGTGCGGCAATGATCTCGGTGTTGACGGAGCCGACCCAATTCGATGGTTCCCTGCAGCACCTTTCGCAGGCGGCCCGACTGCTGAGCGAGCTTGATATTCCGGTCATGCGCAAGGATTTTCTGGTCGATCCGCTACAGCTTTACGAAGCTCGCGCCGCCGGAGCCAGCGGCGCTTTGTTGATTATTCGCATGCTGGATGACGCGGCATTGGAAAACATGCTCGATTGTGCTGCCGGACTTGGTTTGTTTGTGCTTGTCGAGGCATTTGATCGACAGGATCTGAACCGGTTGGCCGCAGTCTCTGTCTCCCGGGAGAAGCAGTTGATTCTTGCGGGCGTCAATTGTCGCGATCTATCCACACTAGAGCTGGAACCCGGGCGATTTTTGGACCTGGCGCCTGACCTGCCACCCGGATTGCCGGCGGTCGCCGACAGCGGAATCACAAAAAGCGACGTTTTGCCCTTGCTCGCTGACGCCGGCTATCGGCTGGCGTTGATCGGGAGCGCGTTGATGCAGCATACGCGGCCTGGAGACTTTGTGGCCGAGTGTCTGGCCGGCGCGCGCAACCAGGGCGCCAGGCTGACCGGGGGCGGTTGAGATGTGGATAAAAATCTGCGGGATTACCGATAGTACTGCTGCGCTGACCGCCGCACGTGCCGGCGCCGACGCGGTCGGATTGGTTTTCTCACCATCTGTCAGACAGATTTCCATCGATCGGGCGGAGCGGCTCCTTGAGGAAATTCCCGGCGAGCTGCAAACGGTAGCGGTACTGCGCAAGCCGGATCGCCAGACGGTCATGGAAGTGATGCGCCGATTGCGACCGGACTACCTGCAGAGCGACCAGGATGACTGGCAAAACAATCTGCAGGGGCTGAAGCCGACTGCGGGTTGCCGGTTTCTACCGGTACTGCGCAACCAGCTTCCGGATAAGTTGCCACCCATTTGCCTGTTCGAGGGTACCAGCAGCGGTCGTGGCCGGTTGGCGGACTGGCGAATGGCCGCGCGGATCGCGCAACGAATCCCGCTGATCCTCGCCGGAGGGCTGACTCCCGGCAACGTGGCTGACGCGATCCGCGAAGTTCGCCCCTTTGGCGTGGATGTCAGTAGCGGCGTTGAAAGAAACCGCGGTGAGAAATCATCGCGCCTGATCGAGGAATTTGTCCATGCCGCCAGGCAGGCGGCCGCCGAGGTTGATCTGGAGAATGCGTTATGAAACAGACCACACAGGAAAAACCTGGCTTGCAGAATGATGCGCCCGATGCTGATGGCAGGTTTGCCGATTTTGGCGGGCGTTTTGTGCCGGAGATCCTGATGCCGGCGATCGCGCGCCTTGAAGAGGGAGTGAAGCGTGTTTTGCCATCCGACGATTTCGTTCGAGAGTTCCAGCGTGAGTTGCGAAGTTGGGCCGGACGGCCGACCGCACTGAGTTCGGCGCCTGAACTTGGCCGCCGATGGGGAGCGGAGGTCTGGCTGAAAAGAGAAGACCTGGCACACACCGGTGCGCACAAAATCAACAACGCGATCGGACAGGCGTTGCTGGCCAGGCGCCTCGATGCAAAGCGAGTTGTCGCCGAGACCGGCGCCGGGCAACACGGAGTCGCCACCGCGGCAGCCTGCGCGCGGCTTGGCTTGCCTTGTACTGTCTATATGGGTTCGGTGGATATTCGGCGGCAGGCGCCGAACGTTGCCAGGATGAAAATGTTTGGCGCGGAGGTGGTTGCCGTTGACAGCGGAGACGCGACCTTGCGGGCCGCAATCGATGAGGCCATGCGCGACTGGGTCAGTAACCCGGTCGATACCTATTACCTTCTGGGCTCGGTGGTCGGGCCGCATCCGTACCCATACCTGGTGCGCGAACTGCAATCCGTTATCGGTCGTGAGGCCAGGCAGCAGTTGCTGGAGATTTCCGGCGCATTGCCCGATATCGCCGTTGCCTGCGTAGGCGGCGGTTCAAATGCTATCGGGCTTTTCCACGAATTCATTGCGGAAGAGTCCGTGCGTCTGGTTGGTGTTGAGGCCGGCGGTACGGGTAGTCAGCCGGGCGAGCATGCGGCCTCATTAAGCAGGGGAAGACCCGGTGTTTTGCATGGGTGTTATTCGTTTTTGCTGCAGGATGCCGATGGCCAGGTTCTTGCGAGCCACTCGATTTCCGCGGGCCTCGATTATCCGGGTGTCGGTCCGGAGCATTCGATGCGACGCAATAGTGGCCGGGTCGAATACATCACGGTTACCGATCAGGAGGCATTGCACGCGCTTGGAGAATGTTGCCGTGGCGAGGGCATATTGCCTGCGCTGGAATCCGCCCACGCACTGGCCGGGGCGAAACGACTGGCAAAAGAAAATCCCGGGGCGAAAATACTTGTTTGTCTTTCCGGTCGGGGAGACAAGGATCTGGATACGCTCATGCAGCTTGGCGATGGAGAGTGCCTGCAATGAGACCGGAGCAGAAAATCACGCTGGCTCTGACCGCTAAGGATGCGAACCGCCCGGGGCTAATTGCCTACCTCACCGGCGGATATCCGGACGAGCGGCGCTTCAGGGAGTACTTTCTACAGACTGCGGCCGCGTGCGACCTGGTGGAAGTCGGTATTCCGTTTAGCGACCCGATGGCCGATGGGCTGACCATTCAGAACGCCAGCCAGGTCGCGTTAAATAATGGCGCGAGCCTGGAAAAGATACTCCAGTGGCTGGCTGAACTGACGCCGGAAGTCGAGACACCGGTCGTGCTAATGAGTTATCTGAATCCGTTGTTGGCCTACGGGTATCGAAGGCTCGCCGGGGACGCGGTGAAATCCGGTGTCAGCGGTTTCATCGTTCCGGATCTGCCTGTGGAAGAGGCGGCTCCACTCGTTGACGCACTCGCGGAGTCCGGCCTGGCCCTGATTCAATTGGTCACTCCATTGACCCCACCCGCAAGGCTGTCATTGCTTTGCGAGAAAAGCCGCGGATTCGTTTATGCGGTGACTCACGCGGGGACAACCGGCGGGGATGCGGCATTGCCGGCCGATTGTGTTGATTACCTGGGCAAGGTTCGTGAGCAATCGAGTCTTCCCGTCTATGCCGGGTTCGGGGTAAGAAACGCTGACGATGTCGCAATGCTGGCCGGGCATGTCGATGGTGTTGTGGTCGGGTCGGCTCTTATCGATGCACTGAGTGATGGTAAGGATCCGGGCGAGTTCCTAAACGGTTTACGTCGTTAACTCATGAAACTGTGGTAAAAAGTGGCCATGAAAAAAGTTTACACGGCGAACTCGCCGGTCGAGCTGGCGCACGCGCAAAACATACTCGAGATCCACGGTATCGCCAGCCAGAAACGCAATGAGTTGTTCCCGATCCGTGGCGAAATTCCGTTTATAGAATGTTATCCGGAACTCTGGGTGATCAATAACCTGGACGAATCCTACGCGAAGGAAATTCTCGCGCAGGAAATGAATCGTAAACCCACCGGCAAGACCTGGAAATGCAAAAATTGCAATGAGGTCAGCGAAGACCAGTTTACCGATTGCTGGAGCTGCGGGTCGTCACGCCCGTAGTCTGCATATTACTGGCGCTTTCTTCAGGGCCGGGCGAGCAATAGCAAAAAAGCACCGCCAGCAGCCGTGATCCCTGCGAGCCAGAATGGGACACCGTCAGGTATCAACAAGAGGACACCCGAAAGCAGTGTCGAGGCACCGGCGATCGCCAGCCATTGTTTCCGGCGGCCGGCCTCCTGTTCCTCGCGCAGTTTTTCGATCTCCGGAACGGTGACCTGCAGATTGAACCGGCCATCGGCGAGTTGCTCGATAAGATTGCGCGCCAGCTCCGGCATGCCCTGCAGACTTTCGCCGATCTCCGGAAGCTGTTCGCGCAGGCGCTGGAACATGTACTTTCCGCTGACTCTCTCCTCTACCCAGCCTCTGAGAATCGGATGCGCCGTTTTCCAAAGATCCAGTTCCGGGTAAAGCTCGCGGCCCAGGCCTTCGACGTTGAGCAGAGTCTTTTGCAGAAGAACCAGTTGCGGCTGTATTTCCATATTGAAACGGCGCGCCGTCCGGAAAAGGCGTAGCAACACCTGGCCAAAGGAAATGTCCTTGAGCGGTTTGTTGAATATGGGTTCGCAAACTGTGCGAATCGCGGATTCGAATTCATCGATCCGGGTTTCGGGTGGCACCCAGCCGGAATCCACGTGCAACTTGGCGACACGGTAATAATCCCGCTCAAAAAACGCGAGAAAATTTTCGGCGAGGTAATGCTGGTCTCGCGCGCTCAATGTTCCGACGATGCCGAAATCCACCGCGACATAGCGTGGCTGAGATGGGTCGCTGATATTGACGAAGATATTGCCCGGGTGCATATCGGCGTGAAAAAAATTGTGCTTGAAAACCTGGGTAAAAAATATCTCCACACCGTTCTCAGCCAGTTTTTGCATATCTGTGCCGGCCGACTTCAAGGTGTCCAGATCGCCTATCGGTACGCCACTGATTCGCTCCATGACCAGGATATCGGGGCGGCAATACTCCCAGAAGACCTCTGGCACATATAACATGTCGGAGGATTCGAAATTTCTTCGCAGTTGGGCGGCATTGGCCGCTTCGCGCATCAGATCGAGCTCATCGATAATGGTCTTTTCGTATTCGCGGACCACTTCAACCGGTCTGAGTCTCCTGGCATCGGGCCAATGACGGCGCGCGAGCCGGGCCATGATATGCAGCACATCCAGGTCTTGCTGGATACTTGCTTCGACACCGGGACGCAGAATCTTGACGATTACTTCCTCGCCTGTTTTCAAGGTCGCCTTGTGCACCTGTGCGATCGACGCCGCTGCCAGCGGCTCGTCGTCAAAGCGGTCAAAAACGTCATCGAGGCTCTGGCCATAGGCTTTCTCGGCCATAGCCTTGGCTTCAGCGGATGGGAATGGTGGCACGCGATCCTGCAGCATCGCGAGTTCATCGGCGATATCGCGGGGAAGCAAATCGCGCCGGGTCGAAAGAGCCTGACCAAACTTGACGAAAATCGGTCCGAGCTCCTGCAAGGCGAGGCGTAAGCGTTCTGCTCTCGGCCCTTGTTTTTTTGCTCCCCATGAAGCCGGGCTGAGACGGGCGATGATACGCATCGGTCGAAACAAGTGGGTGGCCTGGACGATGTCGTCCAGACCATGATTGATGAGCACGCGGTTGATTCGCAGCAGTCGAATCAGGTTACGCATCACGATCACCGTCGTGGCCACTTTTTTCCAGCAAGCTGATTTTCGCTTCCAGTCGGTCGGTGTCCTCACGCAATTTACTAGTATCGCTCATCCATTTCGCCACCTCGGGCTCGCTTGGCAGGTCGCGACTTTCTTCTTGCAGGAATTCGGCTGCGTTTTGGGAAACCGTGGAAAAAATCTTTTTGCCAAAGCCGATGCCGGATCGAAACAGGTTGCCGATCTGGCGGGCTGCTGCATCGCCGGTCAGACGTGACAGTTCTTCCTCCCAGTCGGGCCGGGTCAACCTCAGGAGTTGCTGAAAAGCTTGCGCAGTATCGGCATCGCCAAAAAATGTTACCCGGCCGGCGCGAATGGCCTCCTCGGCATGATCCGAAGCGAGATCCATCAACCCGGTCAGCCCGGCTGCGACGATGACATCCGGCTCCTCGGCAAAACTGCCATGCACAGTGACCCGTTCATCGGCGACACTGAGGAAAATCGCCATGCCGCTTTGCGCCGCTTCGGGCGCGAGCTGCATCGCCAGCGTCCGGCCATCGAGCTGGCGACAAAGGGAGCGGGCCTGGGAAGAGTCTTCTATCCGGCGGTTGATCAGTCTTTGCAACGGTTTTAACAGCGTAGATGTCGTCATGGCCCGCTCAGAACTTGTAACCACGATGCAGGGCAACGATGCCTCCACTAAGGTTGTGATACTGGGTTTTCTCAAAACCGGCGGCGGACATCATTCCTGACAATGTTTCCTGGTCGGGGTGGCGGCGAATCGATTCCGCGAGGTAGCGATAACTGTCTTCGTCGCTCGCTATCAGTCGCCCCAGGACCGGGAGAATATGGAATGAATAAAATTCATAAAAGGGCTTTAGGCCCGGCACGACAGGCTGCGAAAACTCGAGTACCAGGAGTTGGCCGCCAGGTCGCAAGACCCTGAACATCGAGCGCAATGCTGCGTCCTTGTCGGTCACGTTGCGCAAGCCAAAAGCAATCGTGACACAGTCGAAACTGTCATCGGCAAACGGCAGGCATTCTGCATTGGCCTGGGCAAATGAAAGGTTGCCTGCAAGACCCTCGTCGAGCAACCGGTTGCGACCGCGCTCGAGCATCGCGGCGTTTATATCGGTTAACACCACCAGCCCTTCAGCGCCAGTTTTCCTGGCCATTGCCGAGCTGAGATCGCCGGTGCCACCAGCGACATCCAGTGCACGTTGACCCGGCCGCAGCCCGGTCTGTTCAATGGTGAATTTCTTCCAAAGACGGTGGATGCCGGCCGACATCAGGTCGTTCATCAAGTCGTAACGGCTCGCGACCGAATCGAAAACGTCCCGAACCTTGCCGGCTTTTTCCGCCCACGCGACCTCTTCGAAGCCGAAATGAGTGGTGTCCGGATTTTCACCTGAAGTTTTTTGCACGACCTGTACTCTGATTCTTAGTCCGACTTGCCAGAGTAACCTTCGGCCTTCAGGCGGTCCAGATAATAGCGCCAGTTTTCCTGCTGTCTGCTGCCCAGTTCATACAGCACATCCCAGCTATACAGACCAGTGTCGTGGCCATCATCGAAAATCAGGCGCACGGCGTACTGCCCTATAGGCTCGATCGCCGTGATATCGACACTTTCCTTGCCGGTAACCAGCCGCATGGGGCCGCCATGTCCGCGGACCTCAGCTGATGGAGAAAAGCAACGCAAGTACTCGAACGGCAGCGAGAATTTTTCACCATTGTTAAAACTGACTTCCAGGATGCGTGATTTTTTTAGCAGGCGGAGATCGCTGGGTATAAGCTTCAGGTTCACTGATACCTCCCTGTGGGCCTGTGCAATGGCCTAGAGAATATACCGGCTGAGGTCTTCGTCCTCTGCCAGCTTGGCAAGATGCTCATCGACGTAAGCCGCATCTATGCTGACGGACTGACCGTCACGATCCGCTGCATCGAAGGAAATAGTCTCGAGCAGCCGCTCCAGCACCGTATGCAAACGGCGCGCGCCTATGTTTTCCGCATTTTCATTAACCTTGAACGCGATTTCCGCCAACCGGCGGATTCCGTCGTCGGTAAAGCTCAGCGTCAGCCCTTCGGTATTCATCAGCGCGGTGTATTGCTCGGTCAGCGAATAATCCGGCTCGGTGAGGATCCGTTCAAAGTCCTCTGTGTTTAGCGCGCTCAACTCCACGCGGATGGGGAACCGTCCCTGCAACTCCGGTATCAGGTCGGACGGCTTCGCTACGTGGAACGCCCCGGATGCGATGAATAAAATATGATCCGTTTGCACCGGGCCATATCGAGTGCTTATCGTGCAACCCTCGACCAATGGCAACAGGTCTCGCTGCACGCCTTCACGGGAAACATCTGCGCCCACGGTCTCCGTGCGCCGTGCGACCTTATCGAGTTCGTCGATAAATACGATACCGTTCTGTTCGACGTTATCGACGGCACGCAGTTTCAGGTCCTCGTCGTTGATCATCCTGGCGGCTTCCTCGTCGACGAGCAACTTGAAAGCGTCTTTGATTTTCAATTTCCGCGTGGTCTTGCGATTGCTACCCATGTTCTGAAACATACCCTGCAATTGCTGGGTCATCTCTTCCATCCCCGGTGGCGCCATGATTTCCACGCCGACCGGCATCGAGCGCACTTCAATTTCTATTTCACGATCGTCTATTTTCTTCTCGCGCAGCATTTTGCGGAATTTTTGCCGGGTGTCAGACTGTTTTTCCTGCTCGCTTCCAGGATCGTTGGCAAATCCCACGCCCGGTAGCAGCGCATCCAGAATCCGGTCTTCGGCCGCGTCCTCGGCGCGGTGGTGAACCTTCGCCATTTCCTCGTCGCGAGTCAGTTTAACGGCGGCATCGGTCAGGTCGCGTATGATCGAGTCGACTTCGCGACCGACATAACCGACTTCGGTGAATTTGGTTGCCTCAACCTTGATAAACGGGGCATTGGCCAGGTTGGCCAGGCGCCGCGCGATCTCGGTTTTACCCACACCCGTCGGTCCGATCATCAGGATATTTTTCGGGGTAATTTCGTGGCGCATGGCTTCTTCGACCTGCATGCGGCGCCAGCGGTTACGCAAGGCTATAGCGACAGCGCGTTTTGCGTCGTCCTGGCCGACAATATGTTTGTCCAGTTCTTGGACGATTTCCCGGGGGGTCATCTGCGACATGTGTTTTCCTAAAGTCGGCCTGGTTCAGTCGGCACCCAGCTCATCGATTACCAGATTGTGATTGGTGTACACACAGATGTCGCCGGCAATATTCATCGCGGCGCGCACGATATCCGCGGCTTCCATTTTCGTGTTATCCAACAGGGCCTGCGCCGCGGCCTGTGCATATGCGCCACCGGAGCCTATCGCCATCAACTGGTTCTCCGGCTCGATGACATCGCCGTTGCCGGAAATGATAAATGACTGTTCGATATCGGCGACACAAAGCAGCGCTTCCAGCCGACGCAGCATGCGATCGGTACGCCAGTCCTTGGCCAGTTCAATCGCCGCCCGCGTCAGATTGCCATATTCCTGCAACTTGCCTTCGAAGCGCTCAAACAGCGTGAAAGCATCCGCGGTACCGCCGGCGAACCCGGCCAGAATCTTGTCGTCGTAAAGGCGGCGCACTTTGCGGGCATTGCCCTTCACGACGATGTTGGCCATTGAAACCTGCCCATCACCACCCATGACGATGCGACCGTTACGGCGAACGCTGAGTATCGTGGTTCCGCGGAATTGGTCCATGCTGCTCATCCTTTGCTGCCTGCCCGCACGCTCACCTGCTGGTGACGCGGACTAGTTTTTTCTTCGAGCCCTGGGGTGGGCTTTGTCGTATATGCGGGCCAGATGCTGAAAATCAATGTGTGTATAGATCTGGGTCGTGCTGATATCGGCATGCCCGAGTAATTCCTGCACTGCGCGCAGGTCGCCGCTGGATTCGAGCACATGGGTGGCGAAGCTGTGCCGAAACAGGTGCGGGTATACCCGCGCCGGGATGCCCTGGTGCATGGCCCAGTGCTTGACCCGGGCCTGCACGACGCGCGGGCTAATACGCTTGCCGCGACGACCGACAAAAACGGCGGTTTCATCCCGCGCCGCGAGCTCGCTGCGGCATTTCAGCCAGGCCGTCAGGGCTTCCAGGGCATAGCGGCCGACCGGCAGGATCCGGGTTTTCGAGCCTTTGCCCAACACCCGAACGGTACGGTCCCGCAGATCGAGTTGGTCGAGGTTCAGACCGGTGAGTTCCTGCAGGCGGAGGCCCGATGAGTAGAGCAATTCCAGGATCGCCTTATCGCGTACCGCCTCATTGCCGATGGCGGGAAAATCGAGCAGTCTCGCCATGGTGTCGACGTCCAGGGTTTCCGGCAATCGACGCGCCGCTTTTGGCGCCATGACGCCAGCGGCGGGGTTGATAGTCGTCTCGCCTTCGCGGATCAGGTAATTGAATAATCCACGCGTTGCAGACAAGCGACGCTGAATGCTGCGTGGCGCCAGCCCCTTGCGATGGCAACTCGCCGCGTACTGACGAACCAGGTGGATATCCAGATTCTGCCAGTTATCGATTTCCTGCTGTTCGCAGAAGGCCTGCAGCGAATCGAGATCTCTGCGGTAGTTGCTGGTGGTGTGTGGCGAGACCCGGCGCTCCGTGGCCAGGTGGTGCAGATATTTTTCCAGCCACCGTCGGGCTGTTTCTATCATGATTTAGCAGCCTGTCGGACTTGGGATATTCTACTGCGGCCGCGGGTCATCGACCCATTTTTCCGATCCTTTTCGTTTAATCGAACCACTATTCGCCTCAAACGATCGAAAAAAATGTCCTTGATTTCCCGCACGCCTCGCTACGAACACCTAAGCCCGACAGGCTACTAACGGGTGAGCGCCGTGCTTACCAATTCTCCAATACGGGAGAGAAAATCAGTACCCATCGCGGGATGAAACCGCTGCTCGTCGGCACTGCTGATCGCCAGCAGCCCGATTTCGGATCCTGGCCCGAGCGGCAACATCGCGACCGACGCTATTTCGTTGGTATCGTCGCCAAACAGGTAGTCGCGTTGCGCATCCCTGATCTGGCCACAGCGTGGCTCGGCGTTTTTGAAGAAAGTCGCAAAGGGCTTCATCTCCTTTGCATCGGATGTAGTCCAGCGCAGAAATCTCAGTTCAGGGTAGTCGTCCTTGCCAGCCAGTTGGTCCCGGAACAAAACCATGACAATCTGGTCGGCATTGAAATCCTGGCGTAGCGACGCTTCGATCAGATCCACGGTATGTCCAAAATCTGCCGCGTGGATCAGACGCCGACACAGCTGATGAATTTTTCCGGAAAGCGCGTCATTGGTGCGTGCAATCGCCGTCAGTTCGCGAAGCTGATTTTCGAGTTTGCGATTGCGCTGGCGAAGTATTTCGACCTGGCGCTCGACTAACGAGACAGCGCTGCTCCCCGTCTGATGAGGTAACTGCAACTTACCGAGCAGCGATGCGTGGCGCTCGAAGAACTCCGGGTGGCTATCCAGGTAATGGGCCACCGCCTCGTCTGAAATGGCCCCGCTCACTTTACCCTTGCGCTGTTGTTCAGGCTGACTGCTCATAGCTCAAATGATCCCTCATAAACTTTTTCCGCTGGGCCGGTCATCCAGATTGGCTCTCCGGGTCCGCTCCAGTCTACCTGTAAATTACCACCTGGGAGAGATACCTGGACGGATTCCGCCAGTTTGCCGTGTTTTCTGCCCACAGCGACCGCCGCGCAGGCGCCGGTGCCGCAGGCGCGGGTTTCTCCGGTTCCACGCTCGTGTACGCGCAGGCGAATTTGATCGGGGGTTTTTATTTCCATGAAGCCGACATTTGTACGCCGTGGGAAATCGGGATGGGTCTCCAGCGCCGGGCCGAGCCGGTCTATCGGTGCCGTGTCCACCGATGCCACGGTTAGCACAGCATGGGGATTGCCTATCGAGACGGCGCCGATTTCCACCTCACTTCCGGCCACTTGCAGCGGGTAGACATAGGCTTCCCCACTGGTATTGAAAGGCAGGCTTGCCGGATCGAAATCAGGAACACCCATATTTAGCGACACCATGCCATCGTCCCGAATCTTTGCCCGGACCAGCCCGCCCGGGCTATCCATGACCAGTTCCGCGGATCCGGATTTCTGCCGGCCGGCGATCAGGGCGGCAATACACCGTGCTCCATTACCGCATTGCTCAACTTCGTCGCCATCGGCGTTAAAGATTCGGTAATAAAGATCGCTGCCGTCCTGTCGTGGCGGCTCGAGGATCAAGACCTGGTAGAAGCCGATACCGGTCCGCCGGTTGGCCAGCTTTTTGAGTGTTTCTGAATCCGGCAGGGTTTGCCCGGCCGCGGCCTCGATAATGACAAAATCGTTGCCGAGACCGTGCATTTTCACGAAGTTGAGTTGCATGAGACCAGAGTACCGACTCCCGACCGGTGTGCAAAGCAAAAGGGTCGTTTGAAAAGAGCTGCCGCGTGTTTATAGTGGTGCCTCGTTTTCTGTGGCAAGGGCCGGGCACGCCTGGCGAAGCCTATGCAATATCGGGATCTCAGGGACTTTATTGACAAACTGGAAAAAGTGGGCGAGCTGGTTCGCGTCAGCGAGGTCGTGGACCCGCACCTGGAAATGACGGAAATCTGCGACCGGACTTTGCGCCAGGGGGGGCCGGCCTTGTTATTTGAGAATCCGCGCGGATACTCGATACCGGTGCTGGGTAATCTGTTCGGCACGCCAAAACGGGTCGCGCTCGGCATGGGCCAGGACGATGTGGCTTCATTGCGCGACGTTGGCAAGCTGCTCGGTGATCTCAAAGAGCCGGCACCGCCGGAGGGCATGAAAGACGCATGGGAGAAACTGCCGATTTACGGCAAGGTATTGCAGATGGCGCCCAGCCGCGAGCGGCGGCCGGCGTGCCAGCAACAAATCATCGAAGCTGACGATGTGGATCTGGGCAGCCTGCCGATCCAGACCTGCTGGCCTGAGGATGCGGGTCCGCTGGTGACCTGGGGTCTGACCATCACGCGCGGACCGGAAAAAAAGCGGCAAAATCTGGGCATCTACCGGCAACAGGTGATCGGTCGTAATCGCCTGATCATGCGCTGGCTGGCGCATCGTGGCGGAGCGCTGGATTTAAGGGACTGGCAGCAAAAATACCCGGACCAGCCGTTCCCGGTGGCGGTCGCACTCGGCGCGGATCCGGCAACCATGTTGGCCGCGGTGACCCCGATTCCGGATAACCTGTCGGAGTATGCGTTCGCGGGTTTGCTCAGGGGAAAGCGCACCAGGATCGCAAGCTGTCTGCATGGCGGTCTCGATGTTCCGGCCAGCGCTGAAATTGTGCTGGAAGGATATATTTATCCGGATGACACAGCGCCGGAAGGGCCATTCGGCGACCACACCGGTTATTACAACGAGGTCGAGGAGTTCCCGGTGTTCACGGTCGAGCGCATGACGATGCGCGAGAATCCCATTTATCACAGCACCTACACAGGCCGACCACCGGACGAGCCGGCAATACTCGGGGTCGCCCTGAACGAAGTATTTGTCCCGCTGATACAAAAACAGTTTCCGGAAATCCATGATTTCTATCTGCCACCGGAAGGCTGCTCCTATCGCTTGGCCGTGGTTAGCATCCGCAAGCAATATGCCGGTCACGCAAAACAGATCATGCTGGGCATCTGGTCCTATCTCAAGCAGTTCATGTACACCAAGATTGTCGTCGTTACCGATCATGATGTGGATGTGCGCAAATGGGAAGATGTGATCTGGGCGATTACGACCCGG
>JAPUHG010000225.1 GCA_027297845.1 Gammaproteobacteria bacterium
CCAACGGCCAGCCTCGCCGCGACCATCGAAATGATGACCGAGACCGTGGTCTTCCACGCCGGTAACCTGGCGGCGATGATCCCGGGCGATGGTAGTGTCATCCTGATCAGCGATCCGTCGGTGGTTTCGACGCAGCCATAGATTCGACCAGAGAAATAAACCAGGGCGGCCTGTACACGCAGGCCGCTTTTTTTTTGGTCCGCAGTCACGGCTGGCTAGCCCAGCCAGACGTTAGTAAACTCTGCCCCGATGCCTAAACGGAAATCCTACGCAGCAAAAGATCAATCGCCGCAGAAACCAGCCGGGTTCTTGCAGCGCGTGCGCCAGCGTCTCAACAGAGGCGACTCCTGGCTGACTCGCGATCTCGCCGACTTCGTCCCGGGCGGAAAAATAGATGACGAAGTCATGGAGGAACTGGAAACCCGGCTGCTGATGGCCGACGTCGGCGTGGATGCAACCCACGAAATCATTGACGCGCTCAAGCAACGCATCGTGCGCAAGGAACTGAACGACCTGGATGCGCTGTTGGCGGCGCTCGAAGAAAGCCTGGTGGAAATTCTTGAACCTTGCGCGCGGCCGCTGGAAATCACGAAGGAACAGGGGTTATTCACGATCCTCGTGGTTGGCGTCAACGGTGCTGGCAAAACCACGACCATCGGCAAGCTGGCCCGGCGCCTGATCGACGATGGTTACCAGGTGATGCTGGCCGCGGGTGATACGTTTCGCGCTGCGGCGACCGAGCAACTCCAGGTATGGGGTGAAAGAAACAATATCCCGGTCATCGCTCAGCAGCCCGGAGCCGACCCGGCGGCGGTGATTTTTGACGCGATGGCGGCCGCAAAGGCTCGCGGAATCGACGTGCTTCTCGCCGACACGGCGGGCCGCCTGCAGAGCCAGTCGCACCTGATGGAAGAACTGAAGAAAATTCATCGGGTCATGCGCAAGGCGGATAAGAACGCACCACAGGAAACCTTGCTGGTTCTCGATGCCGGACTGGGCCAGAACGCATTGTCACAAGCGCAATTGTTTGACGAAGCGATCGGCCTGAGTGGCCTGGTCGTCACCAAGCTGGATGGTACGGCCAAGGGAGGAATAGTCGTCGCGCTGGCAAAAAAAATGGCATTGCCGCTGCGTTTTATCGGGGTCGGGGAGTCGCTCGATGATCTTGGGCTTTTCGACGCCAGGACATACGCCCAGGCACTGGTTGCTGGCCCGGGAGCAAACAGTTGATCCGGCTCGAGCGCGTCAGCAAGCGCTATCCGGGTGGCAGCGAAGCCCTGTCCGAACTGACCCTCACTATCGAAAAGGGTGAGATGGTTTTTCTGACCGGTCATTCGGGGGCGGGAAAAAGTACCCTATTAAAATTGCTGGCGCTGATTGAAAGGCCGACTCGCGGCCAGGTCATCGTCAACGGACAAAACACGGCCAAAGTCAGCCGCCGGAAAATACCGGCATACCGGCAAAGAATCGGCATGGCCTTTCAGGATCATAAACTTCTTCTCGATCGAACTGTGTTCGACAATGTTGCCCTGCCATTGGTTATCGCCGGGATGGGTCGGCGAGAGACCGCACGCCGGGTACGGGCGGCGATCGACCAGGTCGGCTTGCTGAGCAAGGAGAAATTGCTGCCGATGACCCTGTCCACAGGCGAGCAACAGAGGGTGGGCATAGCCAGGGCGGTTGTCAGTAAGCCAGATCTGCTGATCGCGGATGAACCTACCGGCAACCTGGACCCGGAACTGTCGCTTGAGATCATGAATCTGTTTAGTCGCTTTAACGAGGTTGGCGTTACCTTGCTTATCGCCAGTCATGATATCGAGCTGATCCGCCACTTGGGCAGAAGACGAATCTCGTTGCACGAGGGCCGCCTGCAGGATGACAGCGAAGCAGGTGGAGAAATATGCAGAGCCGATTAGCCAGCCGCTTTTTCGGTTACCTGCTGCGCCACCTGCAAAACCTGCTAGGCGCACTGGGCGGCTTATGGCGCCAGCCACTCGCCAGCCTGATGACCGTATCGGTCATCGGCATCGCACTCTCCATGCCCGCCGGCCTGCACCTGATGGTCGAAAACGGTCGCGCGTTGAGCGGTGGCTGGGAGAGCACCCTGGAATGGTCGGTTTATCTGCAGCCAGGGGTGAGCGAAAGTCGCGCAGAAGCGCTCGCGGAGGAACTGCGACGCCGTCCGGGAATCGACCAGGTCACGGTCATCACCGCGGATCAGGCGCTGGATGAATTCCGCGCGGGCTCCGGTTTTAGCGAGGCGCTGGAACTGCTGGCGAACAATCCCCTGCCAAATGTGCTGGTCATTCAACCATCGGCCAGTGACGAGAGCGCCGGGCAGACGACTCGGCTCGCCGATGAACTGGAGCGACTTGGAGACGTGGACCTGGTGCAACTGGACACGGCATGGGTGCAGCGATTTCACGCGATTTTGGATACCGCGCGCCGCGCAGTAACTTTGGCTTCCATCGTCCTTGCCCTCGGAGTTTTGCTGATCGTTGGCAACACGATCCGACTCGACATCCTGAATCGAAGGCAGGAAATAGAAGTCGCCAAACTGGTCGGCGCCAGCGACGCGTTCATACGCAGACCCTTTCTTTACCACGGCCTGTGGTATGGAATCGGCGGCGGGATCCTGGCAGTCGCGCTCGTCCAATTGATCGGTTTTCTGCTGAAGGAACCGGTCAGCCGGGTCGCGGGACTCTATGGCAGCGATTACCGGCTACTCAGCCTCGCCCCTGGGGAAGCCGGGTTGCTGCTCCTCGCGGGTGCAGTCCTGGGCTGGCTGGGGTCATGGATTGCGGCATCGCGGCATTTGCGAGATATGGATCCGGAATTCTGAATACTCCTACGGTAACTTATTGTTTTATAAGTACTTTTCTGTATCGCCCCGACGGAACCAATGGCAAAATTAGCACTCTAACCGTTAGAGTGCTAAAATTGTTTCATCCTACAAGGGAGACCAAATCACCGATGAGTAATGCCTTGCTTGCGAAAAATTTTCCTCTGACCAGCCCGGCCGCCGCCGGCAGCCTGGATCAGTACCTGCAGACTATTGGCCAGATTCCAGTGCTTTCACGGGATGAGGAACAGAGTCTCGCACGTCGCCTGCGGGATCATGACGATCTTGAGGCCGCACGCATGCTGGTTGTCTCACATCTGCGTTTTGTCGTCCATATTGCCAAGGGATATACCGGCTACGGACTTCCCATCAGCGACCTGATTCAGGAAGGCAATGTTGGCCTGATGAAAGCGGTCAAGCGATTTGATCCCGATGTCGGCGTGCGCATGGTTTCCTTTGCCGTCCACTGGATTCGCGCGGAGATACATGAATTTGTCCTGCGCAACTGGCGGTTGGTCAAGGTGGCGACCACCAAGGCCCAGCGCAAGTTGTTTTTCAATCTGCGTAAAGCCAAGAAAAATCTCGGCTGGCTGAGCCTGGACGAGGCAAAGGCGGTCGCGGACGACCTCGGTGTTTCGACCCGCGAGGTTTACGAAATGGAAAAACGCCTGTCGGCACGCGATCTGTCGCTGGACCCGGCGCCCGATGCGGACGACGAGGACAGTTTTTCCCCTACCGCTTACTTGCCAAGCCCGACGCCCGATCCGGCACAACTGGTCGAACAGGAAGACTGGGCAAAGCAGACTGGCATGCAACTGGTCGAGGCGATGAAAATGCTGGACGATCGCAGCCGCGATATTTTGCAGCGACGCTTGCTGACCGAGGAAAAGGACACATTGCACGAACTGGCCGATGAATACGGCATTTCCGCAGAGCGGGTTCGCCAGGTCGAGGCCGCGGCGATTGGCAAATTGCGCAAGGCGATGGCGGCCTGAAAAAAGGGGGCAGATTTATTTTTGCGGAAAGAATTGTGGAAGGCGCTCGCGAGAAAGGGGTAAAAATAAATCTGCCCCCTATTCCCAGCAACGAACAAAAAAT
>JAPUHG010000226.1 GCA_027297845.1 Gammaproteobacteria bacterium
CGTACACTGAAATACGGAACTCCACGCGACAACACTTTGGGTCTGACCGCGGTCACTGCCCAGGGTAAAATTATCAGGACCGGCAGCTACACGACCAAGAGCGTGGTCGGCCTGGATCTAACCCGTCTATTGATTGGTTCAGAGGGCACGCTGGCAATCATTACCGAGGCAACGCTCTTGCTGACGCCAATGCCGCCAGCTGAAACGACCTTACGGGCAAGCTATGGGTCGATCCAGGAAGCGGCGGCCGCGGTATCGAGAATCATGGCGCAATCCTGCCAGCCTCGGGCGGTCGAATTCCTGGATTCCGGCGCAATCCGCGCAATCGGCAGGCTGGATCGGAAACCGCTGCCCAAGCAAACTCGCGCCTTGCTGATCATCGATGTCGATGGCACCGAGACCGCGATGCAGGAGACCGTCGACGCGATTAAGTCCGCAGCACAGAGCGATAGCCTGCTCGAGTGGTTGTGCGCGGCTACCGAAGAAGAGGCGGCAGCACTCTGGGAAGCCCGAAAATCCCTTTCGCCATCGCTGCGCAAGCTGGCGCCAGGGAAAATCAACGAAGACATCGTCGTGCCGGTGTCCAGGATGGCCGAGCTGGTCGACGCACTCGACACGATCGCACACGAAAATCAGATCCTGATTGTCAGCTACGGACACGCAGGCAACGGGAACATCCATGTCAACCTGTTGTATGACCCGGCCGATGCACAACAAACCACAATGGCAAACAAATGCCTGACCGAAGTTTTCGAGCTGACTTTGGCATTGGGTGGAAGCCTGTCGGGTGAGCACGGCATTGGCCTGACAAAACGAAATTTTGTCGGCCTGGAAGTCGATGCCGAGACACTGGCAATCATGCGTGGAATAAAGCGCCAACTGGATCCACTGAATATTCTCAACCCAGGTAAGATGTTTCCAGACCAGCCCGTCGCAGCGGACTGATTATTTCACTATTTTTAGATTCGGCCGGCCGCCGGTCTTCGATTGATCGGTTGGAGCGGGGCCCCCGGGGTTAGTCTCGTCGTCGTCGCTGAAAATCATGCCGACGCCGGTCTCTTTTGCATAAACGCCCTGCACCGCCGCCAACGGCACCGAAACATGCCAGTGCTTGCCCTGGAAACGCGTATCGAATTCGATAACTTCGTTGCCCAGTGAAAGATTTCTGACCGCGTTGCCGTCGATATTCAGCACAATCCTGTCGTTTTCTATGTTTTCAGCGGGCACGACCACTCCTGTTGCCAGTGCATCAACCACGATATGTGAGGAATACCCACAGTCACTGATCCACTCGTGCATTGCGCGTAGCAGATAGGGCCGCCGCGATGGCTCCGGGTTGCTCACCATAGGATTTTCCTGTTGCTCTTGACCAGAAAACGGCTGTCTGCAGGTTACATCCTCATTTCCTGTTCGAGCTCGGTAAGACTGGCCTGAAAGGATGGCCGGGAAAATACTCTTTCCATGTATTGCTGGATCGGTTTCACGTTGCCCGGCAACTCGATTCCAAAATGCGGCAGACGCCACAGTATGGGTGCGACCGTGCAATCGACCAGAGAAAAATCGTCGCTGATAAAAAACGGCTTCGTTGCAAAGATTTCAGTGCTTGAAAGCAGGCTTTCTTTCAATTGCTTGCGTGCAACATTGGCCGATTTGGTATCGCCGCTGCTTTCTATTTTGTCCACCAGCTGGTACCAGTCTTTCTCGATCCGAAAAAGGGCCAGCCTGAATTGTGCGCGGCTAACCGGGTCGACCGGCATCAACGGCGGATGCGGGAAGCGTTCGTCCAGATATTCCATGATTACCCTGGCATCATATAAAACCAGTTCCCTGTCCACCAGCGTAGGTAGGCTGTGATAAGGATTCAAATCGAGCAGATCCTCGGGTAAATCAGGTCCTTCAACATCGATCAGATCGGCGTTTATACCTTTCTCTGCAAGCACTATCCTGGTGCGGTGACTTTGCGCGCACACGGATTTGGAAAACAGGGTCATAACGGAT
Source organism: Gammaproteobacteria bacterium (assembly GCA_027297845.1). Lineage (GTDB taxonomy): Bacteria > Pseudomonadota > Gammaproteobacteria > Steroidobacterales > MnTg04 > MnTg04. Next base: position 1,999 of record JAPUHG010000226.1, read on the forward strand.
CGGCGATTGGCCACTAATGCCATAACAAACTCCAGATTAATTCAACAGGTTCAGACCGCGACTACACCAAGTCAGACGATCACTTTATGTCTTTCCAGTATTCCTGCTTTAGCAGATAGGAAAACAAGAAGAACACCAGCAGGAACAACATGACGCGTATACCCAGTCTTTGACGCTCGAGCTTCACCGGCTCACTGATGTACTCCAGGAAATTGGCCAGATCGCGTACAAACTGGTCGTATTCTTCCGGACTTAACAGACCTTCGGTGACCTGTTCGAAGCCGACCATGAATTTGTGAACGTTGCCATCAGCGTCAATAATTGCCTCGTACACTGGTTCCTGCAGCCCCTGCAGCTCCCACAGCACATGCGGCATACTGGCACCAGGCAGAAACAGGTTATCGGTCCCATTGCGACGACTGGGATCGAGATAGAAGCCTTTGAGATAATTGAATACGTAGTCGGTTCCCTTGGCCCGCGCGATCAGACTCAGATCGGGTGGCACCTGGCCAAACCAGCGGCCCGCGTCCAGAGGGTCCATCGCGATGTCCATGGTATCCAGCAGTTTCTCACCAACAAACATCAGGTTGTCGGTGACCTGCTGCTCGCTGAGCTGAAGATCATCCGCCAGACGGTTATAGCGTACATACTTTGCCGAATGACAACCCATGCAGTAATTTACGAAGTGGCCTACGCCACGCTGCAACGAGCGCACGTTGCTTAGTACATTGTTGGCAGGTTCCATCTTCGCATGATCAGTGCCGGCCGCAAAAGACGGGGCAGACAACAATAATGCCCCGAGTGCGAGCACGCCGATCAATCCGTTCTTAATCATGCTAGGTCACCCGGCCCGGCACCGGCTTGGTTCGATCCAATCGTGTGTAAATCGGCATCAGCAGGAAAAATAAGAAATAAATCGTTGCAAAGAATCTTGAGGCCAGGGTGGATGCTGCGGATACCGGCTGCAAGCCAAGATAACCCAACGCCACAAAACTAATCGCAAACAAGGATACGGCGAGCTTGAATATCCAGCCGCGATAACGAATGGACTTGACCGGGGATTTATCAAGCCACGGCAGTATAAACAACATCACAATCGCACCTGCCATGAGCACCACGCCGAGCAGTTTGTCCGGCACCGCGCGCAAAATGGCGTAAAACGGCGTGAAATACCAGACTGGCGCGATGTGCTCAGGAGTCTTCAGACTATTCGCCGGTTCGAAGTTGGCGTGCTCGAGAAAATAGCCACCCATTTCCGGCGCGAAGAAAACCACGGCAGCAAAGATGGCCATAAAGACCGCCACTCCCATGATGTCCTTGACCGTGTAGTACGGGTGAAAGGGAATGCCATCGAGAGGAATGCCATCGTCGCCCTTTTTTTCCTTGATCTCAATTCCGTCAGGGTTGTTCGAACCCACTTCATGCAGCGCCAGCAGATGTGCGATGACCAGAAAAATCAGGGCAAGCGGCACGGCGATTACATGCAGGGCAAAGAAACGGTTCAACGTTATGTCGGAGATGAAATAATCTCCACGGACCCATTCCACCAGGGTTTCGCCGATGCCAAACGGTATTGCGCCAAACAGCGAAACGATGACCTGCGCACCCCAATAGGACATCTGGCCCCATGGCAAAAGATAACCAAAAAATGCCTCGGCCATCAGCGCAACGTAAATCTGCATGCCTAAAAGCCAAAGCAGCTCGCGCGGCTTTTTGTACGAGCCATACAGCACTGCGCGGAACATATGCAAATAGACGACGACAAAAAAGGCCGACGCTCCGGTTGAATGCATATAGCGAATCAGCCAGCCCCAGTTTACATCGCGCATGATGTACTCCACCGAAGCAAAAGCTTCTGCGGCGGAGGGTTTGTAGCTCATCGTTAGAAAAATACCGGTCACGATTTGGATCACCAGCACCAGCATCGCCAGCGAACCAAAGTAGTACCAAAAATTGAAATTTTTCGGCGCGTAATATTCAGAGATATGCTCGCGCCACATCTTACTGAGCGGAAAGCGTGCATCGATCCAGACCAACAAACCCTGCATGCCCTCGGTCACGCGCTCAAGCGGGGGGGTGCGCGCTGATTTCATGCGGCCACCAGGCTATCGTTGCCGATCAGGATAGTCGCATCGCCGATATAACGATGGGGCGGTACAACCAGGTTGGTTGGCGCCGGCACGCCCTTGTAGACACGGCCGGCCAAATCGAACTGCGAGCCATGTC
>JAPUHG010000227.1 GCA_027297845.1 Gammaproteobacteria bacterium
GTTTCCAATGCGTGGATCGATGGCTGTGCCTTGCGCACCTACCGGCACGCGCCGAATACGGGTTCGCGAAAGAGCTGGGCGGCCGGCGATGCGACCAGCCGCGGCGTGCGCCTCGCGTTGATGGCGATGACCGGCGAAATGGGTTACCCATCGGCACTGAGCGCACCGGGCTGGGGTTATTACGATGTTTTGTTCAAAGGAAACGAGTTCAGCCTGCCACAGGAATTCGGCAGCTATGTCATGGAGAATATCCTGTTCAAGATTTCCTTTCCGGCCGAGTTCCATGCGCAGACTGCAGTCGAATGCGCGATGAGTCTGCACGAGCAGGTCAAAGACCGGCTCGACGAGATCGAGAAAATAGTGATCGAAACCCAGGAAGCCGGCGTTCGTATCATCGACAAGACCGGGCCGCTGGATAACCCGGCGGATCGCGATCACTGTATTCAATACATGGTGGCGATACCCTTGATTTTCGGCCGGCTGGTCGCCGCCGACTATGAAGACGACATTGCCGCCGACCCGCGCATCGACGCTTTGCGGGACAAAATGGAGGTCATGGAAAATAAGGAATTCACGACTTCATATTTCGACTCCGAGCGGCGTTATATTGGTAACGCTTTGCAGGTCTATTATAAGGATGGCAGTAGCACCGAACGGGTCGAGGTTGAGTTTCCGATCGGCCATCGCAAACGACGCGAGGAAGGTATCCCGGTGTTGGTACGAAAATTCGAACAATCGGCAGCGGAGCAGCTGGACGATGGTCAGTGCAAGGCACTGAATGAACTCTTTGCCGACCCGCAACGATTGTCCGCGATAGCGGTTTCGGATTTCATGGCAATGATGGTGAAGGCTTGATTAAAGTAATAAATCGACTGTTGGCCGTGATCGGGGCGTTTGTCGTCGTCGCCATGCTGGCTGCCTGGGGCTTTTCCCAGTGGCAGAAATCCAGCCTGGTCAAGGCGGACGAAGCCCCATCCTATGCAGGCACAAACGCGGCGCCTGAATTTCCATCCGGCATGGACTGGCTGAACACCGGCGGGCGTGAACTGAGTGTCGAGCAGCTCAATGGCAAAATTATCTTGCTGGATTTCTGGACTTATGGGTGTATCAACTGCCTGCATGTCATCCCCGATCTGAAACGGCTGGAGGAGAAATACGCCGAGGAACTGGTGGTCATCGGCGTGCATTCCGCCAAGTTCGAGCGCGAGTCAACGACGTCGGGGATCAGGCGTTTCGTGCAGCGCTACCAGCTTGTTCATCCAGTGGTTAATGACAAGGACCACGAGATCTGGAGGAGCTATGGCGTGCGGGCGTGGCCGACGCTGGTGGTGATCGATCCGGCCGGCAACATCGTCGGCCAGGTATCCGGCGAAGGGAATTACGATTTATTGGATTCGGTCATCGGTGGCTTGACCGACGAATTTGAAATCGATCGTACTGCGTTGAGTTTGCAGGTTGAGGAGAGGCCGACAGGGCAACTAAGTTTCCCAGGCAAGGTCCTGGCCGATTCCAAAAACGATCGTTTGTTTATTGCGGATACCGGCAATCATCGCATCGTGGTCGCCGGTCTGGACGGCCAGGTGCAGCATGTTATCGGCGGCGAACTCGCCGGTTTTGCCGATGGCACGTTTGCCGAGGCCCGCTTTCGTCTGCCACAGGGAATGACGCTGCTCGACAAGGACACATTGCTATTGGCGGATACCGAAAATCATTCCATTCGCAGGATAGACCTCGCTGCGGAAACGGTATCGACGCTGGCTGGAAACGGTCGCCAGGCTTTTATGTTCGAAGACATTGCTGACCCCGACGATGCGCTGAATTCTCCGTGGGATCTGTTGCTGGTCGGTGACACGGTTTACGTTGCGATGGCGGGACAGCACCAGGTGTGGAGCCTGGATCCAGCGAGCGGTCGGCTAACGGCGTTTGCCGGTTCACGCCGCGAGGAGCTCAAGGACGGAAAATTGTTATCGGCGGGTCTGAACCAGCCGAGCGGGCTGACCACAGACGGCGAGAGCCTGTTTATCGCCGATAGTGAGGCCAGCGCGATCCGTAGCGCCGATCTCGGTGAGAATGGCAGACTGCATACGCTGGTAGGGACCGGACTGTTTGATTTCGGTGATATCGACGGTCGCGGCCGCAAGGTCAGGTTGCAGCATCCATTGGGGGTGGCCTGGCAAGAAGGCGCGATTTATATCGCCGATACCTATAACAACAAGATCAAGCGCCTGGACCCGGACAAGCAGAAGGTTGTCAGCCTGACTCCCGGGGGACAGACGCTGGACGAACCGGGCGGCCTGAGCATCGCCGGCCAGGATGTCTATATCGCAGACACCAACAATCACCGCATTCGGATCCTTGATCTCAAAAGTGGCGAGCTCAGCGACTTCACATTGAATGATCCGAGAGACCTGCTTTGAGTCTGCAGGCTTTGCAGCATGGATTGAAAGAGCTTGGCGAGACTCTGCCGGAAGGCGCCGAAGCAAAGCTCCTCCAGTTTCTCGAGCTACTGCAACACTGGAACAGCACCATCAACCTGACCGCGGTGCGCGACATCGATGACATGGTCGTCGCTCATCTGCTGGACAGCCTGGCGATCCGGCCATGGCTGGATGGCGAGCGGATTCTGGATGTCGGCTCTGGCGCAGGGCTGCCAGGTATTCCACTGGCGATAGCTGAACCTGAACGCTTCTTCGTGCTGCTCGATAGTGCGGCCAAACGCTGCCGTTTTCTGACCCAGGCGGTGCTCGAGTTGGGGCTGGCCAACGTGCAGGTAGAAAACCTGCGCGTTGAGGATTATCTTGTAGCGGCAGAGCAGGAGTCTCCGTTTACGACAATCACGGCAAGAGCATTTTCCAGTCTGGACAAATTTGTGGCGGCGGCAGGTCGTTTGCTGTCCGATCAGGGGAGCCTGCTGGCGATGAAAGGAAAAATGCCGGCAGATGAGCTGCGGATGCTGCCTGCCGGATGGCGCTTGCGGAGCGCTGAAAAGCTGGCGATACCCGGACTTGAGGGGGAGCGGCATTTGCTGATCCTCGGTCGAGCATAATTAAAGGACCCGAAAGCAAGATGGCACGAATAATAGCGGTTGCGAATCAGAAAGGCGGCGTGGGGAAAACCACAACGGCCGTCAACCTGGCGGCGTCGCTGGCGGCGACGAAGAGGCGGGTCTTGCTGGTCGATGTGGATCCGCAGGGTAACGCCACCATGGGCTCCGGTGTGGACAAGTACAACCTGGAGCGCGGGACCTATGAAGTATTGATGGGCGAGTGTACTGCGGAGGAAGCCTGGCTAAGAGTCGATGATTCCGGGTTTGACGTCCTGCCCGGCAACCAAGACCTGACCGCCGCCGAGGTCAAACTGCTCAACGAATATGGCCGTGAACTCAAACTGCGCAAGGCTCTGAAACCGCTAGCTGACGACTATGACTACATCATTATCGATTGTCCGCCATCGATTAAGATGCTGACGGTCAATGCGCTGACCGCCGCGGACAGCGTGCTGATCCCGATGCAGTGCGAGTATTACGCTCTGGAGGGTTTATCCAGCCTGGTCAGCACGATCGAACAGATTCGCGAAACCGTCAATCCCACGCTGCGCATCGAAGGCGTTCTTCGTTGCATGTTCGATCCACGCAACAATCTGTCAAACGATGTGTCGGCACAGTTGATCCAGCATTTCAAGGAGCAGGTATTTCGT
>JAPUHG010000228.1 GCA_027297845.1 Gammaproteobacteria bacterium
CGAAAACTCCGGTGGTGATGGCAAGTTTCGCGGTGGTAATGGTGTACATCGCTGCCTGGAATTTCTCCAGCCTATGACGGCGGCGATTCTTTCCCAGCACCGTGAGATGGCGCCTTCAGGCTTGGCGGGCGGCGAAGACGCGGCTCCCGGTAAAAACAGCTTGCAAAAAGCCAATGGCGATACGATTCGCATTGCCGCCACCGAAAGCTTCCAGGTAGAACCGGGTGACATTCTAATTATCGACACGCCTGGCGGCGGCGGCTATGGAACTCCCGACTGAAACTCCAGTCTCACCAAGGCGATGAATGTACTGGATCTTTATCAACGATTTTCCCGTTTTTCTGGTGGCCGCTGGTTCTTTACCCGCATCGTCTGTTTCAGAGCGCCCTATTTCGGCAGTATTCGACCACTGTTCATCGATTTGCGGCCTGGTTTTTCCCGCGTCTCGATGAAAAAACGCCGTTCGGTCCAGAATCATCTTGGCGGCGTGCACGCGCTGGCCATGGGTAATCTTTGTGAACTGGCCGATGGCATGATGACCGAGGTTACCTTGCCGCGGAATATGCGCTGGATCCCCCGGGGAATGTCTATTCAATATCTTGCCCAGGCACGCAGCGACCTGATCGCCGAAGCCCGTCTTGAACAACGCGAATATAGTCAGAAGGAAGATATCGTGGTCGATGTTGAGGTTATGGATCTGGCTGGGACGGCGGTCGTCCGCGCTCAAATCACGATGCATATCTCACCACGCGGTGATCGCTTGCGGGCGCTCAGCCACTCAGATAATTGATGCTCTCCAGTTCCAGTCCAGTGACCCGGGTCACGTCGGACCGGCCAATCAAATGACGAATCCGGTAAACCAGGAACTGGCCGGGGCGTGTGGGTGCAAGGGCAACGATAATATTTAGCGCGTCTTCCGCGAGATCGATTTCGCTATGCGTCTTGGGTCCGCAGAGGACAAAACATGCCTGGCTTTGCTGGTCGGCAGGAAAAGCCCCGTCCCGGTGGATTTTGGCAAGATAGGCCTCGACCTGAAGCCGAACTTTTTCCCACAAATGCTCGTCATTTTTCTGGAACACGACCCAGCGTGTCCCCTGGCGTATGCTTTCAATCGTCTGTTGCAAAACCCGCCTGGCGCACAGCGACCGGCTGCCACCCGGACCCGGACCCAAAGTCATCAGCTCGGCGCCGGTCTGCACAAGCGACCCATATTGACTCAAAACGTTTACCCCCATCGCTCGCAAATGAACAGCCTGATCGTCGGGCACTATCTGCGATATGCGAATTCCGCCGCGCAGAAGAACCTGGGTCTCTTCCGGTTTCCGCCAGACCTTGCCGCCGGCTGAACTACGCGCCAGATAACCCGCCATCGCTCCGGACGGCGGAAAATCTTCCATTTTCCCAGTCAGTCGATTAATCATTTTGAGCCACGGATAGAACAACACGGCATTGTAGCTGGCAAAATTAAGTCTCCTGAATCCGGCTATCGCCTCGGTCGGACTGCTCCATGCCGCATCGGGATCGGTCAGCAATATTGCGCCACGCTGCCGGCACAATCGCGCCGCGGCCAGCAACCCTACCGGACCCGGTCCCTCGCCACGCGCATGTGGCGGCAACACCAGGAAATTGAAGCATGGCACTTTCTGCAGCGCGTGCATGCCGGTGGCATCCGCCGCCGAACCAATCAGATCGTAGTCAGTCGTTTCACTACCGTCGTTGCCGGCCGTTGACGGCTCAAGATAGGTCACTTCCGCCAATAAACTATTTTCTACGGTCTTGTCAGGACGGGTCGATGGCACATCGCCAATAACTCGCATCAGGCCTGAATCGAGCAGGACATTGGCGACATTTCCACTGTCATTTTCTTTTACATTCACGCACCGGTAGATCTCCTGGTCGTTCACAACTGCCGAGTGCTTATCACGCAATCGCTGAATTACGATATTGAAAAGATGCTCATCGCCATCATCGATATTGTCGTAATCAACCGAAACACGAAGTGCTTCGTGCGCACCCTGGGAATTGGCTTCCAGTTTCAATACTTCATCGCCGCATGGGATTTCTATTTCTGCGCTGCTGCCGCCATTGATAACGCGGACGATTAACGCCTTGCGGCCGCCCTGCAAAAAATATTGCTCGACCGAGAAAGAAAGCGGGCTCGAATGCCAGAGACCGCCAAAAACTTCGTTGAAGTCGCGATAACTATTAACTTCGGTGGGCAGATTGAGCGGCCCACGTAATGTGCGACCGACGAAAGCCGTGATCGCGGCAGCAGCATGTTCAATCGACTGCTCTGGCGCAGCCGTTTCTTCGACCAGAATGCCCGGCGTATATTGGTCAGGCACTGCTTGCTCCGATTGCCATGATGGTGGACCCGGGTCCAAAATCTAGCACACAGTGTACTGATTTTCGATCATGATCGGGACATCTGTCAGAAAAACGTTATCGCGAAGCACCAGGAGCAGTAACTGAAACGGGTAAAATACCCGGTATCGAACAATAAGCACAAACCGGATAGCTTCCGATCGAACACAGGAATAAGCTTGCTTCTTTTTGCAAATATTTGCCCGCATGCCACCACGGCGGTGGAATTTGCGAGCCGGGACCAAGACCATGCATCAAATCACCGGAAGATGGCGACTGGGTTTGCTGTTGTCGCTTGCCACTGTTTCGATGTGGGGCGTTCTGCCGATCGTATTGAAGCTGCTGCTCGCACATATGGATGCCGCCACCATTACCTGGTTTCGATTCATGATCGCAGCCCTGGTCGTCGGCATATATCTCGCAGCAAGGAAACGAATCCCCGACGTCGGCGGTCTTTCAAAGAACGCCCGCTGGATGCTGCTTGTTGCGATAATAGGCTTGGGTGGCAATTACCTGCTTTACCTCTTGAGCCTGAACCTGATTAGCCCCGGAACTGCACAAGTTGTGATTCAACTGGCACCCATAATGCTGATGGCGGGCGGGCTGGCTTTTTTCGGCGAGCGATTCCAGCGCCGCCAGTGGGTGGGAGTGTTGATCCTGGTAACCGGTTTGGGTCTGTTTTTCAATGACCGGCTGACCGAGCTGTTTTCCGGCCTCGGCGCGTACACGAGCGGCGTGGTAATGGTGGTAGTGGCATCGGCAAGCTGGGCGACCTATGCACTGGTCCAGAAACAATTGTTATTGCACCTGGGGTCGAACCAGATCATGTTCCTGCTCTATTTCACGTTGATGTTGCTGTTCTGGCCGTGGTCACATCCGTCGGCAATTCTTGAACTAAACGGACTCGCGATTGGTCTGCTTTTATTCGCCTCCATCAACACCCTGATAGCGTATGGCGCTTTTGCCGAAGCGCTCAATCACTGGCAGGCATCCAGGATCAGTGCCGTTTTGGCGGTTACTCCACTACTGACTTTATATTTTGCTGAAATCTACAGCCGCTCATTTCCTGACCAGCTGGCCGCCGAAAACCTGGGGACGCTCGCATTGTTCGGTGCCGCCTTGGTGGTCGGCGGTTCAATCATGACCGCGTTGGGTGGCGGTAAAAAAGAAAATGCACAAACTGGAGCAGGGCCAGTCCGGCGAGGTAAGCTGAAAGGGTGACAATATTGTTCGAACACTACCCTGGTCTTCGCGCGCACCTTCCGTGGGTCTCACTTGCCAGCCTGCCAACACCGATCACGCGACGATACTGGCCGGGACAGCCCGGCAGGCAAGTCTGGATCAAGCGCGACGACCTGAGCAGTCCTTTGTATGGCGGCAACAAGATCCGCAAACTGGAGTTTCTGCTCGGACGAGCGCTGGCCGAAAATCGCAAAGCGGTAATTACCTTCGGCGTCGTGGGTTCGAATCATGTACTGGCAACCGCTCGTTGCAGCAAACAACTTGGCCTCGACTGCATCGCCATCCTGTCTCAGCAACCACAAACGTCTTATCTTGCGAGCAATCTCGCCGCCATTGCGCGTAGCGGCGCGAGATGCTGCGATTATCCCAGGCTTCGGGATACCGGGATTGCAGCGGCAACCGAACTTAGACGAGAGAAAAAAAGAACCGGTGTTTATCCCTTGGTTATTCCTGCCGGCGGGTCGAACGCGACCGGAGCGACAGGTTTTGTAAACGCCGCATTCGAACTGCGAAGACAAATAGAGCTGGGATTGTTACCCGAACCTGATTTCATCTACCTGGCAATGGGGACGACCGGTAGTGTCGCGGGTCTGGGGCTGGGCCTCGAAGCCGCGGGTCTAAAGAGCCAGGTCGTTGCGATCCAGGTAGTCCATGATTTGGTGGCGAATCCACAAGTACTGGAATCGCTCTGGCGGCGTACCGTTATGCGACTGAGAAAATATGACGAAAATTTTCCGGATCTGCCGTTCGACCCGAATCGGTTCGATATTCGGGGGCAATATCTCGGTTCGGGATATGCATGCGCAACGCCCGAAGGCCAGCGCGCAGTCATGATCGGCCGCAATATTGGCCTGAAGCTGGAAGGAACTTATACCGGCAAGAGCATGGCCGCGATGAACGATGACCTGGCTGAACAGGCCTATACGGCGAACGTTTTGTTCTGGGATACCGCCAACTCCAGGGCCTTGCCACCGGCCAGCGGCCTCGACAAGGGCGCGCTGGACCCCGGATTTCATCAATACTTTTGAATCAACAAAAAAGGCCAGGCCCCTGAGTCTGTCGGACTCAGGGGCCTGGCCAACTAAAGCATGGTTGCGTGCTTATTTGCAGGATTGAGCCGCATAAAATGCCGCAAGGTCTGCAATATCAGCATCACTCAATGCCGCAGCCATCGGCGCCATCAGCGGGTCGCTGCGCGTGCCATCACGAAACGCTGTTATTTGCTTGGCAAGATACGCTTCCTGTTGCCCCGCCAGGCTGGGCCACAGCGGATTGACACTGACCCCTGTCGGGCCATGACAAGCCGCACACATCGCAGCCTTTGCCTTACCCGCCGCAGCGTCACCCGCAACCGCCGCCCCGGCGCTCAGCAGAGCGAGCGTACCGGCAGCGATAATTAAAAACTTTTTCATTCCTGTGTACTCCTGAAATAAGGCCACCTCGAACCTGGGTCCGGGGTGGCAGTTTAGCAATACCGTTTTTCATTCAGCAAACTGTTTCAATTTTCCTCGAAAGTGATCATTGCATGGGTCTTGCTCTAGGCAATAATCAACAAGTCCCAAAACAACGCCACCACACCGGCCGCGGTCAGCAGCCAAAGATTTGCCGCCAGAATTTACCCTGGAAAAACCGGGGACCCCTTTCAATGATATTTTGAAAAGTGTATGCGAGACAGGAATATGCCAGTTGACCTTGATCAATTAACCTTCAAAAAATCTGAAAAACTGCCTCGAAATGCGCCCGGGAGCACTCGATAGTCCGTTCAGATGCTGGCGCGCAATAACGGCCTGGTCAGGCAGGTCGGCCCACCTTCTCCTTTGCGGCAAATTTCATCGCCGGAAAAAACCAGGACCTCGCAACCGGCCTTTTCCAGCACTATCCTGGTCTTTGGATTGCCCGATACCATCATGCACAAGCGGGGACCCAGAGCCAGCACATTGCCGGCGAGAGTTTGATATTCCTCAGCAGGAACTTCGATTAGCCGGATACCCCGTGACAACAAATACTCACGAAAAACGACCGGCATCAACGGCGAATAGATCAACGCCAGATCCTTGTCCAAAGGACTAATCATGGACATCAGGTGCAACACATCGGCGGGACCGTTCCAATGCGGCAACGACACGCCGATCACATCGACATTATCGCCAGCATAATCCGCGAACTGCTCGAGACCCTGACGATTGCTGCGATAACCCTGACCGATTGCAACCGTATGCTGATCAAGCCAGATCAGGTCGCCACCTTCGAGCAGGCCGTTGTCACCAATACTGCCACCGACCTGGTATTCATTATCGACTAACCAGGCGTGCACCGCCGCCGGTTCATCTTCCCGGCTTTTCTTTCCCATGCGGCAGACGATAGACCCGGCCTCGCAAACAACACTGGAATCGCGAACATACAACGAGTCAATACTGCCGCCATCGCTCGGCAGCAACTCAATCTTGTTGACCCTGGCCGCCAGCAACTTGAGCAGCGAATCGAATTCCTCGCAGGCCGCCAGGAAATCGGGTGCGGCATGATAATTGAGCGCCTTCCATTGCCGGTCTATACGGGCCTGGCTTGCAAAAGCCTCCTTCGGGTGCCTCATCAAGAGCGTATCGATCGCGCCCCATTCGTTGTCGGTGGAAAATCCCATGCCTGGCCCGAGTTATTCGGGTGTCATCAAATCAGCCAGAGAGCCTGCTGGTTGCTCGGCCAGGTTGGCGACCGGCAGAATGCCGCGGACCCTGTCCGCGAACATCTTGAGACAAACCTCATTGCTTGCAAATGGCCCTTGCGTGAAATCATGGCTGCCCATGCCGTGATGCACTCTTTCGACCAAATCCCGGTCTTCTGCATTGACCTTGCGATTGATACGCCAGTTCAGATAACGTGCCAGCCGCATTTCCCGTGACTCATCCGGCAAGGCATAGGAAATCTCGCGGATCAGGGTTTCACCTGGGCTGATCGGCAACATCTGCATGAAATCCACCTGGTCCGGGTAAATGTCAAACGCTACGTTCGGCCAGAACAGAAAATATTCCCATAGCCTGCGACGTTCCTCGGGTAAGTCGGTCCGCTCCGGCAACACTCTCAGATACATGCGTTCGGACCAGCCAACCGATCCGCTTTCCTGCAACTGCGACCGCAGGTGCTGAACGTGCTCGCCGGCAACCAATCGGTAATTCCTGCCAGCGATGCCACGCAGGCCAGTATGAGCCACGCTGATATGCAGACCATCCATGTAGTTGTCTACGATGTTTTTCCAGTTCACCGCTCGCGGTCTAAGCGCTACCCTGCCCAGGGCTTTCATCTCGCCCATGCGCAGCGGCGACAGGCTGTCTTCATATGGGGCCATGATCTCGCTTACCTTTGGCGTGGACGGCTCCAATGAGACGAAAATGAAACCCATCCAGATATCGGTAGCGATTTCCGGCAGGCGACAGTCCTCTTTCCTGAACCCTTCATAGGTCCCCTCGAAGGGCATACTCACCAACCGGCCATCAAGGTCATAAGTCCATGCGTGGTATGGGCAACGGATCAACCCATCGCTGCAGGACCCGCGCATACTGTCTTTTTCACCATCGAGCAGCCTCGCCGCGCGGTGGCGGCAGACGTTGGAAAAAGCACGCACGGCTCGCTGACTGTCGCGAAGAACCACCAGTGGCTCATCGAGAAAATCGAATCGAAAATAGTCACCGGGCTCCGGGATGTCGGACACATGACAAACGACCTGCCAGGAACGCCTGAATATGCTGTTCTTTTCCAGCTCGAAAAATTCAGCGTGCTGATAGGTCCATGCCGGTAGACTCATGCAAATTTTGTCTTTGACCGATTTTTGCCCGACTTGATTCATGGATTCTCCTCAGGAACGCAAACTCATTGAACCAAAAGAACGGTGACGGAAGCAATCTCTCGTGTCAGAATACGCTTGAACCCTAACGAATAATAACGGGTTTACCCGAAACGATGGACATCAAAGAAAAAACTTCGATCCAAAGCCTCAAGGCCCGGGGCAAAGCCATACCGATGGATGACGATCAACGTCATCTATGGCAGGAAGAATTTAACGCATTGCCAGCCATGATTGCTCTGGGCAGCAAACTTGATATTAGCGACGAAACGATCATCAAAGTCGTCTTGCCGGAAATCCTGCCGCATCACCTGGGCGGGCTTGGCAGCGCCTATGTCAATGGCGCCGTTGTCGCCGGTTTGCTCGATGCATCGCTGGGTGTCGCCGGTGCCGTTCATTATCTTGGACAGCCGGCAGGTACAGTCGAATTGTCGATCAAATTCATGCGCGCAATTCACGGCCCAACGGTTACCGCCTACGCAGTTGCATTGAAGCGATCCGAAAGCGTGTGTTTCGTTGAGGGAAAATTGTTTAGTGAAGGCCGTCTGTGTGCACTGGCGAGCGGCTTGGTGGCACTGGCAAGCTCCGCTGAGGGCGCCGACGAGCTACGCTGGTGAAGCAGGCCCAGGGGTCTGGGCAGTGGAAGTACTCCTGCTCGGCAACTGCTCTTGCGTTGCTCTTCCTCCTGCGTCCCTGCAGTCGTTCGAAAGCACCACAGCGGCCCATTTCTTCGATCTTTTTCGTTGCATAGCTCTG
>JAPUHG010000229.1 GCA_027297845.1 Gammaproteobacteria bacterium
TTCCTTTTTACGGCAACAAGCTGCTCAAAATTGGCCTCGTATGCGGCCCGGACGTTTTCCGGACTTTCATCGCTGGCCATATAATTGTATAACTGGCCCGTTCGAAACCAGTTGAATGATCAGGCCGAGGACGCTGGTGCCGTTGTCAGCCTCTGGATCTAACGACCAGGAAGGCACCCAGCGACATGATTAACAATGGGTAAAACGGCACCAACGGAAAGTACGGGGTAAACGAATCAAGGTACTCTACAATTCCGAAACCGAAGAGATATTCATAGACCTGGGGGCTCCATGCCCGGCCAAAACTACTGGCAACCAGGCCGATGCCAATAGCCGCCACCCCTGGCACCAACAACAATACATTTTGCCCGCCATCGGCGTTTGAGCGTTTTTTGGTCCACGCAGACAGGCGCAAACCCCAGGCCAGAAAGCCGCCGAGATAGTAAACGTAATCAATAAGAAGCGGCGCGCTCTCATAATAAAATAGATTGAACCAGTAGACGCTCCAGGCATAAATCCACAGCCAGTAAATTCCAGTCTTGTGCAGGAGCTTCCACTGTTTAGGCGTCAGACGACTGCGGCCAAATTTGAACGAAGTCAGGACCATCCCGATCAGGAGCGTATAACCGACAACGCCTTCAACAACATCGCTAAGTACGTAAACCTGGTTAACGTAATAATCTGTATGAATTCCCACCAGCCACAAAATAAACGTCAGCTGCCAGCCCATCGCCGCTGCGAAACAAAGCCCGATATAACTCCGATTGCGTGCAATCCAGCGACTGATTGATCCGGGAAAGACCACCGGCAGTGAGGACGCAGCAAAGGCGAAAAACAGAGGCGGCACCGCGCAGCGCACGGCAAGCTGAATCATCGAAGACACACCCTCGGCGCTGGACAAATCAACGCGGGTCATTTTCACGATCATCGCCAGCGAGATGGGCGTCGTGATGAGCCAGAACAGGTTCCAGCCGTTGATTGCTTTGCTTTTTAGTAACTCGTTCAGATTTGTGCTCATAGGATTAGCAGCCGCTCAATATTCTGACACCGTATGCAACATGACAGGAATGCTCATTGCACCCTTTTGTGCGGTTAATAGTACAGCTTGCCGGCGCAGCCATCCGCCTGCCGTGTGGGCGCGGAAATGAGATTCAGGTGGCATCCCGCCAATGCAGGATCAGCTGGCCCGTCTTGAATTCACGTCATTTTGCTGTAGAACATTACGTCATTGCGTTGGGGGGAGCCCAGGTCATGCAATTTTCTAGTCGGCGGTACAAATCGGTGTGGGCACTGGTTTCGCTAATGGTGCTACCAGTGTCGTACGGGCAAAACGCCGCTGAGTCCGACGATAACGTCGCCGCCTATGATGGCCCTCAATCGTCGGCCGATCTCACCGTCCGGCGGCAAGCCAGTTTCGACCCGCACGAGTCGATAGGTATATCGGCCGATCTCTCACCCTATGATGATTACAGCGCAGACGATCCGGCCGGAGAATTCGACATCGAACGGGCAGCCAGATTCATCGACGGAGTTGCCGTTAAGTGGGGCGCGAAACACGGTTGTGTGACCTGTCATACGAATGGCTATTACCTGATAGCGCCAGCGGATATTTTTCGCGATCGCGCTGCGGCTCTCGCGGTCAGGGATTTTGCAGAAGGCTGGGTCGATTCCTGGCAAGAGACGGGCCTGCCGAGAACCGAGATTGTCGTGGCGCCGGCCGCATTTCTGACGATCAACAATATGCAGATGGATGGTGAGCTTCGGCCGGCCACCATCAAGGCACTCGACGAGGCCTGGTCGTTACAAGGTGCGGAGGGAAATTGGCCCACCTGGCTCAAGTGCAACTGGCCACCCTTTGAACAGGATGATCATTATGGGGTCACGCTGATGACCATTGCGATGGGTATGGCACCGGCCAGCTATACGAATATTGAGCCGGCAAGGAGCGGGATTACCGGTCTCCTCAACTATCTTCGCAATAATAAACCGGAAGAAGTTCATCACCGCGCGATGATGCTGTGGGCAGATCAGTATTTCGAGGACGTGGTGTCAGATGCTGATCGTGAAGCGTGGATTACAGAACTACTGGCGCTGCAAAAAGAAAGTGGTGGCTGGGCCTCCGGCGACCTGGGGAGCTGGCGCCAGCGCGCGCCCGAGTCCGGGGGCATCGATCATCTGACCGATGCATTTGTCGCTCGTGAGTATCCGCCGGTGATGATCGACCCGAATGGCGACGGATATGGCACTGGTTTCGTCACCTATGTGCTCATTGAGGCCGGCGTACCGACATCGCACCCACAGATTCAGATGGCGATTGCGTGGCTGAAAAGTAATCAGCACGCAGACGGGAAATGGTTTACGAATTCATTGCGCAATGAAGGTGATACTTCGAATTTCCTGACCCACACCGGCACCACGTTTGCACTAAAGGCGCTGGCAGCCGCTAACCAGAATTGATATTGCCGTTTGCGGCCCGCTCGGTCACAAATGATGCCGGGTAAATCCGCAGCACGCCTTGCTCTGAAGGTACAATATGGTCAGTTCGGGCAGATACGTGGACACATCCTGCTAGTATCTGAAGTAGGGGAACCATGAATATGAAGAAGAAACGATTCCTGCGAGCAAGTCTGTGCTCTTCCGACCGAACCCGTTTCGTGGCTGTTCTGGCGACCGTGCTGGTCATCGGTTCGGCCTGTACGGGACCGTCAGAGGCTGACAGCGTTGAACCATCTGTTCAGCAGAACGACATTCCCAGGACGCCTTCCGGACGACCGGACTTCAACGGCATCTGGCAAGCACTCGGCAATGCCCACTGGAACATCGAGGCGCACATGGCCAGTGCGGCACTGGCCGTGCAGCCAGGCCCCATGGGTCCGGTGCCGGCTGGTAACGTGCTCGCCTTCGGTGCCGTTGGCGCCATTCCTTCAGGACAGGGCATAGTCGTCGGTGGCGAGATTCCCTACCTGCCTGAGGCGCTGGTTAAAAAGATCGAGAATCAGGAGAACTGGGTCGAGCGCGATCCGGAGATCAAGTGCTACCTGCCGGGTGTGCCTCGCGCCACCTACATGCAGTTTCCCTTTCAGATTTTCCAGAGTGACGCCAAGTTCTTTATCACCTACGAGTATGCGAGCGCCCAGCGCGATATTTATCTCGAGGACCCGGGCCCGGCAGAGGTTGATTCCTGGATGGGTCAGTCGGTCGGACGATGGGAAGGCGACACATTTGTCGTCGACGTCACCGGTTTGCACGATGGAACCTGGTTCGACCGGGCGGGCAATCACCACAGTTATATGC
Source organism: Gammaproteobacteria bacterium (assembly GCA_027297845.1). Lineage (GTDB taxonomy): Bacteria > Pseudomonadota > Gammaproteobacteria > Steroidobacterales > MnTg04 > MnTg04. The sequence continues at coordinate 3,295 of JAPUHG010000229.1, forward strand.
TGACAGTGACCGAGCGTTACACGCTGACCGGTCCGGACCACATCCTTTACGAGGCGACGATCGAGGATCCCGCGACCTTTTCGCGACCCTGGACGATTCGACTGCCGCTTTATCGCAACATCTCTGAGAATGCACGACTCGGCCAGTTCAAGTGTGTCGAGTACGTGGAGGAGCTGATTTATGGCGAACTACGAAAGAACCCCATTGAACGCTGATCGCACGCGGCCGGCCGTCGCTCTGTCGATCGGGTTGGCCATGCTGGTCCCGACGTTGGCGCAGGATGCGGGAGAATGGGTACTGCCACGAACCGAGTACGGCCACCCCGACCTGCAGGGCAACTGGACCAACGCCACGTTGACGGGAGTCCAGCGCCCCGAGGGATTCGACAAGGTGCTCACAGCAGAACAGATCGCGGCGATGGAGGGGCGGCGGCAGGAGACCATTGCAACCGATGCGGCGCCAAGTGACCCGGACCGCGA
>JAPUHG010000023.1 GCA_027297845.1 Gammaproteobacteria bacterium
GCGACTTCCTTGAGCATCTGCGCACCCATGTTTTCAAACTTGTCCTTGAGCTCAATTTCCTTGGCGACGGAAACTCCGTCCTTGGTCACGGTGGGCGCACCGAAGCTCTTGTCGAGCATCGCATTGCGACCACGCGGGCCCAGGGTCATTTTGACCGCATCAGCCAGGATATTGACGCCGCGAAACATCAGGTGACGTGCTTCGTCACCGAATTTAACTTCTTTGGCAGCCATTGAATTTTTCCTCTTTAAAAAATTATTGATTAAAACGAGTGGATCAGAATTAGCCTTCGAGAACCGCCATTACGTCTTCTTCACGCATGACCAGGAGCTCGTCGCCATCGACCGTAACTTCGGTTCCGCTGTATTTACCAAACAGAACCTGGTCGCCGACTTTCAAATCCAGAGCGCGAACTTTGCCGCTTTCCAGAATCTTGCCGTTGCCGACCGCTACCACTTCACCTTTGATCGGTTTCTCGGTGGCGCTGTCCGTTATCACGATACCGCCGGCTGAGGTCCGCTCTTCTTCCATCCGCTTTATGATCACCCGATCGTGCAGGGGGCGAATATTCATCGTTAAGATCTCCCTAACTGATTGATTTAATTAAAAAACCGCCGACAAGCAGCGATTGCTAGCCCGACGGGTAATTAGCACTCACCTCGTAGGAGTGCTAATAATAGCGACGAGTTTGGGTTTTTCAAGGCCTAAAATGCCGACAGATGGTCAGAAGCGTTGGGCCAGTGACACAATCGGGTTGGCCGGGTATCCTTTGCCGCCAGATAGGCCCGCATATTTCACCAAGGCGGAAGCCGCCGGGCGGTAGGAGCGGGAGGTTGAGGTATTTTGCTGCAGCAGCCGGTCGATTATGGTTTTTTAGGCCGGCGTCCACCTATCGCGACCTTGGCTGGTTCTCGGACAGCTGAGCTTGGTTTTCACTCAAACCCTAGCTACCGCTACGGGTTCCGCTTCAGACCGGCCCTCAGTGGCCCGAGCCCTCAGCCAGAATCCACGATCCTTGGTGAAATAGGCGGGTTGGCCCTGGAGCGAGTATGAAATCCGGCTACTTGGTGGTTTTTTGCACTTGCCCGGCCAGTGCCGCCCGAGGACTGAGTGAAATGCTGTTGACGAGGCGGTTGGCGGCCTGCGTGAATTGCCTGCCAGGTATCGAATCCAGTTATTGGTGGCAAGGGCGCATACAGCATGATCAGGAGACCTTGCTGGTGATAAAAACACGACCAGACCGGTTTTCTGAGATACAAAGCGCAATTTCGGAAATCCACCCCTATGATGTGCCGGAAATAATTGCTTTGCCAATTGTCGAAGGATCAGACGATTATCTGCGCTGGATCGATAACAGCCTGGATGAAACACGGATCGGTGGAACCGGAGAGCGTCCCGAACAATGATGAATAAAATCAAATATACCCTGCTGATCGCATTGCTATGGCCGCTGGTTATTCAGGCGGCCGACGAATTCGTGCCACCGCCACCGGCTGAAGTCTTCCAGTATGAAGTGGAGGCACAGCCGGGCCGAATACTGATTCACTGGTCGGTCATGCCCGAGTTTTACCTGTACAAACACCGGTTCTCATTTACCAGCCGCACACCGGGGATCAACCTTGGCAAGGCGCTCTACCCCGCTGGCGAAATACATGAAGACGAATTCTTTGGCCGCCAGGAAATTTTCCGGGAAAAATTTACCGTTAGCATTCCTTATTCGGGAAAGGCAACGGGCGGATCGTTCGAACTGGAAATGAAATTGCAGGGCTGTGCCGATTATGGCTTTTGCTATGTACCGCTAACCTGGACGGCAACGTTGCAACTGCCGGCGTCGCCGGCCGGCGGCGGCAACAAGCTCCTGGCGCTGCTTGGCAACTCGGCTGGGGCTGGTGCCCGGGAATTCCTTCCCGAAGAACAGGCGTTCCAGCTCGAGACCTGGATGGAAGACGCCTACACAGTCGTCGCACGCTGGCTGATCGCGGATGGATATTACCTTTATGCAGAAAAATTCACCGCCTCCAGCGACAGCCGGCTTGCTCAGCCGGGGCCCCTCGATCTGCCACAGGGAGTCATAAAAACCGATCGCAACTTTGGCGAAATGGAAATTTATTACGAGCAGATCGAGATCCGGATCCCGTTGTCGCGGGCCGGCCCGGAAGCCGCAACCGTCAGTCTCAGCCTGGGTTTCCAGGGTTGCGCAGAGGACGCGATCTGTTATCCACCCGGAACCAGGATCGTTGCAGTCGATCTACCGGAAACCAGTGCCGACGCGGTTCGGCCAGCGCTCAAAAAATCGGAAACCGACATGCTTTCCGACCTGGTGAAAAATTCCAGCCCACTGGTATTTGTTGCGGCATTTTTTGGCTTTGGCCTGCTGCTGGCTTTTACGCCGTGTGTCTTACCGATGGTTCCTATTTTGTCCGGCATCATCGCCAGCCAGGGCGAAAACGTGACGACCGCGCGTGCGTTTAGTCTTTCACTGACCTATGTGCTGGGCATGGCGCTGACTTATACGATCGCCGGGGCGGCCTTTGCCAGTGCGGGGCAACAAGTGCAAGCGGTGTTTCAGCAACCATGGATCATCGGTCTGTTTGCCGCCTTGTTCGTCGCTATGGCGCTGGCCATGTTCGGGTTTTACGAAATTCAGATGCCAGGCGCACTGCAGTCTCGTGCCAGCGATGCCTCGGGCACGCAGAAAAGAGGCACATTCATCGGTACCGCAATCATGGGCGCGTTGTCCGCCTTGATTGTTACCGCCTGTGTCGCACCACCGTTGGTCGCCGCCTTGACCGTGATTGGCCAGGCCGGTGACGTTTTCCGCGGTGGTCTGGCGTTGTTCTCGCTGAGCATGGGCATGGGTACGCCACTACTGCTGGTTGGCGCATCGGCAGGTAAATTGTTACCCAAGGCCGGACCCTGGATGGTCACCGTGAAAGCCCTGTTCGGTGTGATGTTACTGGGTGTGGCGGTCTGGATGGTCGGTCGCATCATACCCGGCCCGGTGACCCTCGCCTTGTGGGGCGCTACGGCGCTGGTGGGTGCTTATTATCTCGGTGCGCCTCGACAAATCACTGGCGCGGGGCGGTGGCGCCGTCTGCGCCAGGCGGCAGCTCTGGGGGCACTGATTTATGGCTTGCTGGCAATCGCCGGTGCGCTCGGCGGTGGTTCGAATCCATTGCGACCCGTAGAGTCGATCACCGGAAGCCAGGCTAATCACGTCACGTTCCAGCGCATCAAAAGCGTGGCTGAACTGGATAAGGCTCTTGCCGGCGCAGCGGCGCAGCATAGAGCGGCATTGCTCGATTTTTACGCCGACTGGTGTGTTTCCTGTATCGAAATGGAGGAATACACATTTACCGATCCGGCAGTCCAGGCGGCGCTCGGCGATACGCTGTTGCTACAAGCCGATGTCACCGCGAACGATCAAGTTGATCAGGAGCTACTCCAGCATTTTGGGATATATGGCCCGCCGACTATCGTATTTTTCGATCACCAGGGACGTGAATTGCAAGGATACCGGGTTGTTGGATTCAAGCCGGCAGAGGAATTTTCGGCACACCTGACAGAAGCTTTTGGAGCCCGTTAACCCATGTCATTTCAAAAAACGCTCAAGCTGACTTTGCTCCTGAGTGGAGCCGCCATCGCGGGCTTCATCGTATTCCAGATCTGGCATGAGTACCAAAATGGCAGCCGCCTGGACCGTCCGGGCACTTCAACGACAATGCAATCAGCGAGTCCCGGCTCGGGACTGCGACCGGTGTTCGAACTGCAAACACCCGAGGGTAAATCGGTGTCATCTCAACAATGGGCAGGAAAACCCCTGGTCGTCAATTTCTGGGCCACCTGGTGCGCGCCCTGCCGGCACGAAATACCAATGCTCATGGAAATGCAGGTGGAGCATGCCGAAGCCGGCTTGCAATTGATCGGCATCGCGCTGGATTTCGCGGATGCGGTCGAGCGATACGCCCAGGAAATGGAAATGAATTACCCGGTTTTGGTCGGCGACCAGGACGCGATGGATGTAGCGGAAGCATTCGGTCTGGACCTGATTGTGCTACCCGGAACGGTATTCAGCCTCAGCGACGGTCGGACATTGCATCGACATATTGGAGAGCTGCACGAGGATCAGGCCAGGCAGATCATCGACATACTCTGGCAAACCGAGAATGGGGCCATCGATTTCGCCCAGGCGCAGGAACTCCTGGAGGCCATGAACTAAAGTAATTACGCTAATTCGCTGCTAAAATGTGTAAAATCACACAGAACTTCGGCGAAATCACAAAAAAATGCCCAAAATACTGCTGCTCAATGGTCCCAATCTTCACCTGTTGGGGCAAAGGGAACCTCACCTCTACGCTAAGCGCACTCTCGCAGATATCGAGAACGAATTGTCCGCGTTGGCAAAAGAGGCCGGGCACAGTCTCGGCTGTTATCAAAGCGATGCGGAACACGAATTATTGCACCGGATTCACGGCAGCGGCGAAGATGGCACCGATCTGATCCTGTTCAACCCGGCCGCTTTTACCCACACCAGCGTCGCCTTGCGCGACGGTTTGCTGGCCATCGGGATACCATTCATCGAAATACACATGAGCAACCCCGCAACGCGGGAACCATTCCGCCAGCAAAGTTTTTTCGCCGATATTGCGCTCGGTGTAATCGCCGGTTTCGGGCCACACAGTTATCGCCTGGCGATGCAGGCAGCAATCGAACACCTGGCCGACACGGCCGGATAACAACTAAGGGTAAATCCCATGGATATTCGTAAAGTCAAAAAACTGATTGAACTCCTCGAGGATTCCGGAATTGCAGAACTGGAAATCACCGAGGGGGACGATTCGGTACGCATCTGCCGTTACGCAGCGGCTCCGGTGTCAGCACCTGTAGCCATGCCGATCGCGGCGCCCATGGCGGTACAGGCGCCGGTCGTCGCGGCGGCGGAACCGGTTGTTGAGACCGGTCCCAGCGGCCACCACATCACCGCACCGATGGTGGGTACCTTTTATTCCGCGCCCGCGCCGGGAGCGAAAGCCTTTGTACAGATTGGCAACTCGGTCAGCGAAGGCGACGTCCTGTGCATCATCGAGGCGATGAAGATGATGAATCAAATCGAAGCCGATGTATCCGGTACGATTGTCTCGGTGCTGGTTGAAAACGGCGACCCGGTGGAATTTGGCCAGCCCCTTTTCATTATCGAATAAGCAGCCGAGCAGAAACATCATGCTGGATAAAATTGTAATTGCCAATCGAGGCGAAATCGCTTTACGCATATTGCGAGCCTGCCGCGAACTCAACATCAAGACCGTGGCGGTACATTCCACAGCGGACGCCAACCAGAAGCATGTTTTGCTTTCGGACGAGTCCGTCTGTATCGGGTCACCGCAATCCATTGACAGTTATCTGAACATGCCAGCCATCATCAGCGCCGCCGAAGTCACCGACTCGATGGCGATACACCCCGGCTACGGTTTTCTATCCGAGAACGCGGATTTCGCAGAGCGTGTCGAGGACTGTGGCTTTATTTTCATTGGCCCGCGGGCCGAAACCATCCGTCGAATGGGCGACAAGGTTTCGGCAATCAAGGCGATGAAGGAAGCCGGTGTGCCCTGCGTGCCCGGCTCGGATGGCCCGCTGGGCGACGATCCCGAGGAAAATCTCAGAATCGGTCGCGAGATCGGCTATCCGGTGATCATCAAGGCCTCCGGTGGCGGCGGCGGGCGAGGAATGCGTGTCGTCCACGCTGAGGGCGCACTGCTGAGTGCGATTGCCTTGACCCAGGTCGAGGCGAAAGCGGCTTTTGATAATGACGTAGTGTATATGGAGAAATTCCTGCAGCACCCGCGCCATATAGAGTTCCAGGTACTGGCTGATAATCATGGCAACGCGATTCACCTTGGTGAGCGCGATTGTTCCATGCAGCGCCGGCACCAGAAGGTTATCGAGGAAGCGCCGGCGCCCGGGATCAGCGAAGAGCAACGCGCAAAAATGGGGCGTCGCTGCGTCGAGGCCTGCAAATCGATGGGCTACCGCAGCGCCGGCACATTTGAATTTCTGTACCAAAACGATGAGTTTTATTTCATCGAGATGAATACCCGGATCCAGGTCGAACACCCGGTCACGGAAATGATCACGGGGGTCGATATAGTCAGGGCGCAGCTGGAAATCGCGGCGGGCGAAAAACTGAAATACAGCCAACAGGATATTCATATAAACGGCCACGCGATCGAATGCAGGATCAACGCGGAAGATCCCAAGACTTTTGTGCCCAGCCCCGGGCCAATCAGGTTGTGGCACGCTCCCGGCGGACCGGGAATCCGCGTAGACAGCCATATCTACAGCGGCTATGACGTACCACCGTTTTACGACTCGATGATCGGCAAGATTATCGCGTATGGCCCTGACCGGAAAACGGCTATTGCCAGGATGCGAAATGCGCTGAATGAAATGGTGATAGAAGGCATCAAAAGTAATATCGCCTTACACCAGGAGATAACCAATCACGGGGCGTTCCAGGCTGGCGGAACCGACATTCATTACCTCGAGAAACGCCTGGGTTTGTAGGGCGGCTGGGTGGAATGGCAACAACTGGTCATTGAGTCCGGACCGCCGGGCCCGGAAATCCTGGAAGATGCCTTGTTTGCGCAAGGCGCTCTCTCGGTAACCCTGCTGGACGCAGCGGACCAGCCGATCCTGGAGCCAACACCGGGAGCCACCCCGTTGTGGCCGGAGGTGCGCATCGTCGCGCTTTTTTCAGCGAACATCAATGTAGACGAAATCGTGTGCGCGATCGAGACCGCAATTGGTATGTCGTTGCCGGGACACCGTATCGAAAATCTGCCGGACCAGGATTGGCACAGAGCCTGGATGAAAGATTGCAAACCCATGCGCTTTGGCGACCGCCTCTGGATATGCCCGGGTGGGCAGAAACCAACGGTTGCCGACGGGATAATCGTCGAACTGGACCCCGGCCTTGCCTTCGGCACCGGCACCCACCCGACGACCGGGCTCTGCCTGGAATGGCTGGAGCGAAGCGACATGCCCGGCATGAATGTACTGGATTACGGCTGCGGCTCGGGAATCCTCGCCATTGCGGCCCTGAAATTGGGCGCCAAATTGGCCACCGCTGCGGATATCGATCCACAGGCTTTGATGGCAGCGAAAAACAACGCTCGACGAAACAACATCGACTCCGGCCTGACCATCTGTAAGCCGGATCGTATACCTCAGCAGAGCTTCGACAGACTGGTTGCGAATATTCTGGCCGAACCATTAATCGAGCTGGCTCCGCGCTTGGCCGAGCTTGCGGCGCGCGGGGCATTGATTGCCCTGTCCGGAGTCTTGAAAGAACAGGCCTCAGCAGTGGAACAACACTACCAGACATGGTTTGATATGAACCCAGCGGCCCCTATGGATGATTGGGTGCTGCTTAGCGGTGCCCGCAGAAAGGAATAATGGATTAGGAGTTCATTTGTTTACCTGCTGTCCAAATTGCGAAACCGTTTTCAAAGTCACCGCCAAACACCTTCAGCAAGCGGCTGGCCAGGTGCGTTGCGGTAACTGTGAATTCGCCTTTAGCGCCTTGAGCAATATTCAGGAAACCGCGAGCGCAGCTGTCGCCAATCTCCAGGTGCTTGCGGAAAAAAGCGATGACGCCGGCAATCCGCCTGACGATTTGCTCGACGAGGCAATCAGCGACCCGGAGCAGCGCGAATCATGGCAGCGCCTGTCCACGACGAAATCATCGACCGTGGATACCTGGGCTGAAAAATTCAGTAAGGATTTCGGGGATATCGACGATGATGAACTCCTGCAAATCGATCACCCCATCGAAGCGGCGGCGGATGACACCGAGGATTCTGCAAAGGTAGCGCAACAAACAGTCGATGACGAGCAAACATCGTCCGCCGATGAAGTCGTCCTGGTCGAAGACGCAGAAGCTTTTGAAGCTGCGGTACTGGCGACCATCCACGCCACCGAGTCCAAAGCCTGGGAATCGTCCGGGCCGCATTTTATTGGCAGTGAGAAGGCCGACCATAAGTTAGCGGATGACGAAATCGATCTGCCTGCGACCGAAGCTGTTGATGACCAGTCGTTGCAGGTCGAGGCTGCCATCGAAGATGGCGATCTGAGCGAGGATGAGAAGGTCGGTGCGGAGTCCGCGGCAGACGTGGATAACGAGTGGTTGTCCAATGAAGCCGAGGACACCGACCTTGATGAGGACCATGACCAGCCGAGCATGGATTTCCTGGAACAACTGGCTGCGGGCGCCGGCGTAGAGGCGAGCCTGGAGGACATCAACGTCGATGATGAGGACGAATCACAGCTTCTCGCCGACGATGATTTGCTGGAGGATGACGATGAAGATGAAGCATCTATAGATGACGATTTATTGACTTACGAGGTCGAACCCGATGAGCCGGTGGAGGATGAGATTGAGTTGGACGAGCCCATCGAGGTGGAGTCAGCAGCGGTCGCTGACGAAGATTTACTGATAGACGAAGATGATGACGAGCCTGAGACAGCCGACGTAGAAGACCTCATGGCAGATGAGGATGAAGACCAGGCAGAAGATGAGGACGTAGACGAGCCCGACGCAGCCGTCGAAGAAGACCTGGCAGAAGGTGAGGAAGTAGACGAGCCCGACGCAGCCGTCGAAGAAGATTTGACAGAAGGTGAGGAAGTAGACGAACCCGAGACAACCGAAGAAGAAGGCCTGGCAGGAGTTGAGGAAGTAGACGAATCCGAGACAACCGAAGAATAAGACCTGGCAAAAAGTGAGGAAGTAGACGACCCCGA
>JAPUHG010000230.1 GCA_027297845.1 Gammaproteobacteria bacterium
ATAAGCGGGCTTTTTTCCGGCAGGAATACGGTCGAGCTACAGGCAAGGCCGGCATCCTCCAGCCAGCGCCTCGGTCCAGCGATATCAAGATCCGCATTACCGCCGGTAAATAGAATATTTTCGATCAGCAGCAGGCAACCCGTTACCCGAAGAATTCGAGCTGCTTCGGCGACCGCTGCGGCCGGATTCTCGGCCTCGTTGAGCACGTCATCAATGGTGATCGTGTCGAACGAACCATTGGTAAACGGCAGCTGGTACATGTTGGCATGCCGAACCATGCAGTGACTGAGTCCGGCGGCCTGTAGATTGGTTCTCGCAACCAGCAACATCCTGCTGGATATATCGACGCCTACAGCCTGATCCGCGGCCTCACCCAAAAATCGCAGCAGGCGCCCTGTCCCGGTGCCGATGTCGAGCAAATCGCCGACCGGACGCGAGCCGAACAAATTCCTGACCGCGGACGAAAGCTGATCATCGCTGACCGATGGCTGACTTAGACCGGCCACATAATCACTGGCCAGTCGGGCGCGTTCAGCGAGGACCTCTGCACGGCGCTGTTGATCGACCAGGAAATCATTATCGTCTTGCGCGAGGCTCTGCAGGATATGCCCAACCAGATCGCCTTCCGGCCCGCCGAGGGGGGCACGGTAAAAAACCCAGTGTCGTTCGCGGAACCGCACCAGCAGACCCGCATCGCACAGTATTTTCAGGTGTCGCGAAACTCGCGGCTGGCTTTGCGGAATCACGCGGGTGTTTTCAGCGACGGTCAGCTCGGCCTGGGCGCAGATTCTCAGCAATCTAAGCCGGGTTGGTTCGGCGGCAGCTTTGAGTCCGGCAAGCAATGCCGGGCTGGTTAGAAATTCACTCATTCGGGTCTGCTTTGTGCGTTTGTTTCTAATTATATAAAGACATCTTTATGTACTTATGCGAATTATAGGCTGCTGCCATGCCAATGACAAGCCCGCTATTGTTAGCCTGCCACCAACCCCTGTGGCAGACTCCGATCCCATGAAAGACGACTTCGCGACAAAAACGGCCGCTTTTTCGACCCAGGCCAGGCAAATGGAGCAATGGTGGCGTGAGGGAATCCCTTTGGTCGCGGCGATGGATGCCCGCATCGAAAAACTGGATGACCAGGAACTGATCGTCTGCGCTCCGCTGGAGCCGAACAGAAATCACATGGCGACGGCCTTTGGCGGTAGCTTGCTGGCGCTGGCGACGCTGACCGGTTGGGGAATCGCGAAAATGCTCGCCGGAGAGGCCGCGACCCACGTGGTTATCCAGTCCAGCCAGATGAAATTTTTACAGCCGGTCAATAGCCAGCTGCGCGCTCGCTGTGCATGGCCGAATGACCGGGACAGGGAGCGTTTTGCCAGGAGCCTGGCGAGCAGAAATCGCGCCCGAATAGACCTGGAAATCGCGTTATTTTCGGACGTTACACCGGCCGCGGAATTTTCCGGCCGCTTTGTCGCGCTGAACGATACCGGCTACGGCTGAGCCTGTTTCTTTAGGTCGCTTACCGTGGTCACCTGAACCCAGCCCGGCTTATTCATGAATCGTCGCGATGATTGCGCAGAGCATTGTTCGGACACGGGATTTTCTGACCGAGCGGAATATCGGTGTGTATTTCCGAGGGAGGAAAATTTCGTGTGCGGACAAAGATCATGCAAGGGCGCGAGCGCATTCATGAATAATCCGGGCTAGTGGAGGATATGGTCGTCTGCCGGCAGATCGGCCAGGAACAGGCCTTCGGAATCCACCCGATCGAACTCGTAGCCTTTGTTGCAAAACTCGCAGCGCACGCTGATGTCGTCGTGTTCTTCGATCATGCTGCGAATTTCATCGGCGCCGAGACTCCTCAGCATATTTTCGACTGTCTCGCGGTCGCAGGTACAGCGGAACGATACCGGCAGGCGATCGAAAAGACGCAAGTCGTCTTCACTGAACAAACGATGTAGCAACTGTTGCTCGGGCAGCTCGAGCAGTTCCCGGGGCGTTATCGTGGATGCCAGCATGCAGACGCGATTCCAAAAATCATCCGCGGACGCCGCGGCCTGCTCCGGCATGCGTTGCAAAAGCAGACCGGCGGCGGATTCATCATCGCTGGCAAGCCACAGCCTCGTCGGCAACTGCTCCGAACGATCGAAATACTCTTGCAGACTGTCGGCAACCGTTTCTCCAGTTACCGGAACGACGCCCTGATAACGCTGGTTGTCCTGATCATTCTCTATCGAAATTACCAGTTTCCCATTGCTTATCAGCTGATCGAGTGCGGCGTCTTCGAGTTCGCCCTCCCACCGGGCCAGCCCCCTGAGCACCAATTTGTTACTGCACTGGATCACGACCATGGTCAATGGGCCGTCGCCTTGTATTTGCACCGTTATCTGACCTTCAAATTTGACAGTAGATGCGAGCAATGCGGTGGCGGCCAGCGAATCGCCCAGGATCCGCCGAACGGATTTCGGATAATCGTAACGATCCAGGATCGCACGCCAGGACTTGTCCAGATGCACAAGTTTGCCGCGGACCGGAAATTCTTCAAACAAGAACCGGTGAAGACTGTCGTGCGCGACCTCTTTCAATGATCAGGCCAGCTTCTTATTGAGCAATTCGTTGACCTGACCTGGATTGGCCTTGCCCTGGGTCGCTTTCATTACCTGGCCGACAAAGAAACCGAACAATTTGTCTTTGCCGCCACGGTACTGTTGGAGTTGCGCCGGGTTTGCCGCGATAACTTCATCGATGATTTTCTCGATGGCCGCGGTGTCAGTAATCTGCCGGAGCCCTCGTTTTTCAATGATCGCGTCAGCGTCTCTTTCTTCATCCCACATCGCCTCGAACACTTCCTTGGCAATTTTCCCCGAAATCGTATTATCCGATATTCGCTTTAACAAACCGGCCAGAGCAGTTGCAGAGACCTTGCTGCCATCGATATCGCAGCCGCTGCGGTTCAACGCCGCGGATAGCTCGCCGGTAACCCAGTTTGCCGCCAGCTTGGGCTCACCGTCGGTCGCTGCGACGACGGCCTCATAAAAGTCAGCCATCTCGCGGCTCGCCGTCAGCACACCCGCATCGTAGTCGCTCAGTTTGTACTCGCTACAAAACCGCTCGTGTTTTGCGTCCGGCAGTTCAGGTAGCGTGCTGCGTATCGCCTCGATATCCTCCTCGC
>JAPUHG010000231.1 GCA_027297845.1 Gammaproteobacteria bacterium
GTCGCCGCGCCCTTCGCAGTCTGTGCCGCGATTGCTAATGCATCCTACGAATGAAACCCGATTTCGATGCCGCCTTGCGAGGCCGCCCGGATCGCACGCAGAAAAAACGCGACGCCGCAGGCGCCCAGCGCCGTCGCCGCACCCATCAATTCCTCATCGATGACCAGGGTCCGGCCAACGGAGTCAAATATCTGTCTGGCCGCCGCGACTCCCCCGCCGTCATTTTTTTCGGACGCGAGACAAGTCATCGATTCGCCTACCGCGGGTGCTGTATTGGGCATCGCCCGGACGCATTCGATATCGCCGCCGACCCATTGCCTGAGCTGTGCGAGGTCTACGCCTGAAACAACCGACACGAGGATATGGTGGCCTGCTTTCAGCTCAGACCCGATTTCTGTCATAAGCTCGTCAAGTTGCTGTGGTTCGACGGCAACAATAACGACGTTCGACTTTGCGATCGCCTCTTTGTTGTCCGCGCACACAGCGAAGCCCTGCGCCTTCATATCGTCGAGCAAATGCGTCTTGCGGCGGGTCAGCGTGATTCTGTCCGCACTGACTGTCCCGGCCTTTGCCAGGCCGCTGGCAATTGCCGTGCCGATATTACCGGCACCGAGTATTGCGATATTGAGCTTGTCTTTCACTGTTCCTGTCCTTAACTATTCTTGCTGATTGTTATGGTGACAACGCGCCGTTAGTTGATGCAAATCTTTACCCCATCCGACCCGCGACTCAAACAAAAGGCCCGTCACTGACTTGCCAGTGCATGCAAAATATCAACATAGCCTTTTTCAATCTTTGCAAGACCGGCGATTTCTGAACCATCTTTTGGATAAATGACCATGATCTCATTTGGCGCATGCGCGCCACTACCATGACCGATGCCGGTAAACACCATCGGTAACTGCAAAATATCGGTAAAAACATAAAAAGGTGCGCTACCGGCCAGACGAGGTTCAACACTGGGCGGCGATCCGTATTTATTAAATACACTAATCGCTGCCTGCACCAGTTTCGAGTCGAGCGTGGTTTGCGACGCCGGGTAACCACTCATTGGGCGAATAATGATATCGCTAAAGCCATGCTTGTCCAGATGGGTGCGAATCAACCCCATCATTTCGTCGGGGTCCAGGCCAGGCGGCAACCGTGAGTCCACTTGTGCGGTCGCTATATGTGGCAGGATGGTTTTTGACCCATCACCCGTGTAACCGGCCCAGATGCCATTGATATTTAGCGTCGGGTTATACAGATAATCCATCTGCGCTTCCTGCATGGTCTCGCCATCGACCCAGCGCTCTATTCCCAGCGCCTGCATTGCCTTGGCCTCATTGGTAGATGCCAGCATCGTGTTGATCAGTGGCATATCCTTCTCCGGCGGCGGCTGGACCTTGTCGTAATAACCATCGATTAAAATCGTGTTGCCATCAGGCGTCGTCATGCTGGCCAGGGCCTGCACCAGCCGCCACACGGGCGAATCGATATATGCCTTCAGTGAGCCATGCACTTCGTGATCAACCGGCCCGCCATGCGCTCCGCCCCGCGCTTCCAGTTCCATATAAATGATCCCCTTGACGCCGAGAATCATACGGATGTCGCCCGAGCGGTTTTGTGAATTGAAGGGAAAGAACACACCATCGGCGGCCAACAGGCGATCCTTGTATTGGTCGACCATCTGCGGGAAGTGCGGCGAACCCAGCTCCTCTTCGCCTTCAGCCAGGATGATCAGGTTGACCGGCAGAGTACCGGTTACGCTGATGGTCGATTCCAGCGCATTCAGCAGCGCCCGCTCCGGGCCTTTTTGATTGGTCGCGCCACGCGCCATCAATACCGTCCCCAGATCGGTTTCGACCAGGTCTCCGGCGAAAGGCGGGACCCGCCAGTCTTCCGGGTTAACCGGCTGTACGTCATACATCATGTAGACCACCAGGGTTTTCTCGGCGCCGGCGTCGTAATAAGCAAACACCCCAGGATGCCCGTCGGTTGGTACCAGCTCGGCCTCCGCGAAGCCTATGGCCAACAGGTCATCGCGCAGCATATCAGCCATCTCGGTGATGCCGTTGTTTTGCGCGCTGATCGATGGCTGTCTGACCCAGCGCTGCAAATTGGCAAGGTGTTGTTCGAGGTTGCGGTCGATATCTGCATAGATTTCATCATGGCTGCCTGCGTAGGCCGGAATGCTGCCAGCATCGAAAACCTCGTCGCTGGTTATTTCGAAACGTGGTCGTTGAACCTGCTTGGACGTGCCATCCGTAACCGCAATTTCCTTATTCTGCTCACAGGCGGTCAGCAACAGGCATGCTGCCAGCATCAGCCATTTCGAATAAATCATTGTTTTCCCCTTTCGATTTACCATTCGGATCGTTCGAGTACCCGGTCGAGCTTCTCAAGAAAAAAATCTGCATCTGCCCGATCCACCACCAACGGCGGTTTTATCTTTAGCACGTTGTGCTCCGGTCCATCGATGCTGAGCATAACGCCGTACCCCAGCATAGCCTCAACAATTTGCCGCGTTCGTTTCGGGTCCGGCTGGAAGTATTCCCGGTCCCTGATGACTTCAACCCCAATGAACAACCCACGGCCCCTGACATCGGCCAGGCATTCGTGTTTCCTGGCGAGGACCACCAAACCATTCATTATTCTGCCACCAACATCCAGGGCATTCTGCCTCAACCCCTCTTCTTCGATGACATCCAGTACCGCCAGACCAGCAGCGCACGAAACAGGGTTGCCGCCAAAGGTGTTGAAATACTCCATGCCACTAACAAACTTCCCGGCAATCTCCTTACTCGTCACGACGGCGGCCAATGGGTGACCATTGCCCATCGGCTTGCCCATGGTCACTATGTCCGGCACGAGATCCTGGGTTTCAAACGACCACCAACAATCCCCCATTCGACCCAGGCCGGTCTGCACCTCGTCGGCAACACATATGCCGCCGAGTTCACGAACCCGTCTATAGATATTCGCCAGGAAACCATCCGGCAAAACGCGCTGACCGCCGCAACCGGGCATGCTTTCGGCAAACAGGGCAGCGGGCAGGCGATTATCGGTTTCGATAGCGTCCATAACGGCGTACGCAGCTTCCTCGCCAAGCGCGCCGCTACGTTGCGGCATACCGTCCGGCAACGGCAGCACATCGATCTGCCCGGACTGGCCATCGCCGCCCGGGCCGTTGAACTTGTAGGGGCTCATTTCGACGAGACCGGCGGTATTGCCATGATAAGCGTGATCGAGAACCACTAACTGTTTACGCCCGGTCGCCGCACGCGCCAGCCTGATCGCCAGCTCGTTTGCTTCGCTGCCGCTGGAAACCAGGAAGCAGACCGTGAGTGACTCCGGCAGTAATGCCGTGAGCCGTTCTGAATATTCGAGAATCAACGGATGAAGGTAACTGGTATTGGTATTGAGCAGCGTCATCTGCCGGTTCACCGCCTCAATCACACGCGGATGACAGTGCCCAACATGGCTGACATTGTTGACCAGGTCCAGCCATGCCCGATTTTTATGATCGTAAAGATACTGACCTCGCCCGCGTGTTATCAAAAGTGGTTCTTGGTAACTCAGGCTGAGGCTGGCGCTGAGCAGCTGGTCCCGGCGCTCTGTCAACTCCATACGCGGATCGTCGTGGGCGGCATCGATTACCGGGTCCATACCCAACACCAGGTTTGGGTTTATGCATAGACCACGCCAGTACCAGGCCTCAGATAGACTCGCGACGCCGGGGAAGTCTCCCTGGTAATCGAGCATGTCCGTCATCACCTGAAAATGCAGATGCGGTGGCCAGTTTCCATTGCGCGGGTAAGAACCGATCCAGCCGATCACCTGCCCGGCCTGAATATCCTGCCCTGACTTCAGGTGATTCAGCGTCGCCGGGCTCAGATGACCAAAAAGCGTAAAGAAACTCTGACCATCGGCATCGTGTTGCAAAATGACCGTCGGCCCATAATCAAGATCACGATCGTTGTCGGTGACACTCAATACGCGACCGGCCATGGGCGCCATGACTGGCGTTTCGGCCGCTACAAACAGATCCACACCGAGATGCAAGCTGCGTGCATGAGTACTCCCGGAGGTAAACAAGTCGCTTTGGTAAAGGCTCCGGTTTTCGCAATAGCGACCGATACCCGCTTTGGCGCCGGCGGACTCGATGTGGGCAAACAAATGTCGGGTCAAAGTCTCGACATCGTCTCCTGTAGCAGACTGTTCCTCGCTACCCACTGACAAATCCAACACGATCGCCGATGACAAAAGACTGTCCGGAATAATCGAGCAGAATCTGCCGCTTCGTTTCGCCAGCCACTTTGTCAGCAGCTGGGTCTGCGGTGTCGAATCCAGACCACAGGCGGCGCGGCTCTGATAATGCCCGCGACGAAGGTTTCTGTCTTTGAGCTCGCCCAATGCACGCCATGCATCCTCAGCGTGAGTTTGTGAATACTCGTCACCCTTATCTGCTGACAGTGCCGCGTGAATGACGGTCAT
>JAPUHG010000232.1 GCA_027297845.1 Gammaproteobacteria bacterium
ACAGCAGTCTGGAATTAAACTGGCCGAGGCGATGAAGACGCTGGACGATCGCAGCCGCAATATTCTGCAACGACGCTGGCTGACCGAGGAAAAGGATACGCTGCACGAACTGGCCGATGAATACGGCATTTCCGCGGAGCGGGTTCGCCAGGTCGAGGCTGCGGCGATCGGCAAATTGCGCAAGGCGATGGTGGCCTGAAGCAGGGTCAAATCTCTCATCGGGCCTGGCCGCTCTCGCACATCCCTGTGCTCCGCGGCATAAGGTCGTCCTGACCAAAAAGGTCCTCCTACACAAGAAAAGGTTTCCTGCCAAGGTGGCGAAAAAAATCCCGGCAATGCCGGGATTTTTTTGTCTATCGTTAAACGGTCGGTTAACCAGTCACCGGTACCAGCGTCAACTCGACGCGACGATTAAGTAACCGGCCCTCGGCGGTCGAATTGTTGGCAACCGGCATGTCTTCGCCCAGCCCCACGGTGATGATCCGCAATGGCATCACACCCTGACCTTCCAGGTAATCCCCAACCTCATCGGCGCGACGATCCGAGAGCCCCAGGTTGTATTCGTCCGAGCCACGGCTATCGGTGTGACCGGCAATCTCAATCACCGTCTGGTCATATTCATTGAGCACCTCGCCAACGCCATTAAGTACGCGATAGAAATCTCCGTTCAGGTTGGAACTTGCGGTTTCAAAGGTAATGTTGCCCGGCATGTTGAGCGTGATGTTATCGCCGATACGGGTAACGCTGACCCCGGTGCCCGCCATTTTCTGACGCAACTTGGCTTCCTGGACATCCATGTAGTAACCAATGCCGGCGCCGGCCAGGGCGCCTATACCCGCACCGATCAACGCATGCTGTCTGCGTTCGACCGCGTTGTCACCGGACGCCAGCCCAACCACGGCACCGGCGGCGGCGCCAATCAGCGCACCCTTCGTTGCCTTGCTGGTCTGGGTTTCACCGGTATAGGGGTTGATGGTCTCGCAACCGGTAACTAAAACTGCTACCAGGAGCATTATTGATAAGCGTAAAAGTCGGTTTCTCATCGGAATTCCTCCCTGTTATTCCGGCCTCTATTGTATCGCCAAACAATGAATGAACGATGAATGAGTAGACCACTGATCGATCAGAATTGTTCCGTATCGGCCGGCGGGGTCGTCGCCTTGACATAACCACGCGGCCGTATCGCGACCGTGTTCTTGATATACGTACATTGTGTGCCATCCGCCAGGTAAAACCCGTACTCAAAAGTAGGCGTCGCCCGGCCGCGCTCCGCCAGCTCCGCCCGAATCTGCTTTTCCTGCTCCGGGTCCATTTTGAAGCGCAATTCGAGATCGGTGCTGCCGCCATGACGAAAATCGATGTTCATCGCACGCGTCCAGGGTGCGTAACCCGGAAATACCCTGGCACAGACCAGCGCCGCGATCGGATCGGCAAGCGCCGCCTGGTACCCGCCAAACATGACTCCACCCGGGTTCCTTGAAATCGTATTCAGTGGCAGCCGCATGCGAATTATTCGCCAGTGTTCGCTAATCTCCAGCACTTTGACGCGCATCAGGAAAAACGGCGGGTACAGCTCCACGCGCCGTGCGTCGCTCAAAAAGCTGGAAGTGGCGAAATGCTGCAAGACTCGTTGCCCAAGGGTCATGCGTAATTTCATGGCTTACTCCTTACACTTCGCAAATTCTACACCCCTCGGGCTTGCTCGCATCTGTTCCAGGCAGTAGATTTGGTATTCACTTTGCGGGAGACGATCATGCGCCCAGCCGACGACTGGTTCGGAGAATATGGTGAAAGCCATCAGAACCCGACCAACAAAACCATCCACTGGATTTGTGTGCCGCTGATCCTGTTGACGGTAATTGGCATGCTCTGGGCCGCACCGGTACCGGCCGCGATGGCCGGCATATCTCCCTGGCTGAATTGGGCCACCGTGATCATGGTTCTCGCCCTGGCCTATTACTTCGCTTTGTCTACATCGCTTGGGGTGGGCATGACCATGGTGCTGGCGTTGTTCACGTTTATCCTGAGCACGCTGGAAGCGGCCGGGTTGCCGATAATGACCGCGTCGATCGTGGTGTTTATCCTCGCCTGGATCGGCCAGTTTATCGGCCATAACATCGAAGGCAAGAAACCCAGTTTTTTCAAGGATCTCCAGTTCCTGTTAATCGGTCCGATCTGGCTGCTTGGATTTATCTACCGCCGCCTGGGTATCTCTTATTAACGGTAGTCGTGACCTCCTGACCGGCCAGACCACTTACAACGCACGCCTAATCGGGCTCCTCAAAAGCTCCGGCAGAAGCCGGCCTGTTGCTTCAATGCCCCGGCAAATGCGGTATTATTGCGCGCCTTGCAGAGTACCAGCCTGGAGTACGTCGTGGCCCTTAATCCCCTGGATCTTTACAACATTCGCGATCAGCTGTCCGAGGACGAGCAGATGGTGCAGGACAGCGTCGGTCGTTTTGTCGACGAGCGAGTGCTGCCGATCATCGGCAAGTGTTTCGATGAGGGTCGCTTCCCCGATGAGCTGATTCCGGAGATGGCCGCCATGGGTTTGTTGGGCAGTTCGATTGAAGGTTATGAATGCGCCGGTCTGAACGCGGTCAGTTATGGACTAATCAACCAGGAACTTGAACGGGGCGACAGCGGCCTGCGCTCCTTTGCCTCGGTGCAGAGTAGTCTGGTCATGTACCCGATTTATGCCTTTGGCAATGAAGAGCAAAAACAGAAGTGGCTGCCGTTGCTTGCGCGGGGCGAGGCCATCGGCTGTTTCGGTCTGACCGAGGCGCACGGCGGGTCGGATCCGTCAAACATGAAAACAACCGCGAAAAAAGATGGCGACCACTGGATTCTGAACGGCTCCAAAATGTGGATCACCAGCGGCACTGTAGCCGATGTCGCCGTGGTCTGGGCGGATACCAAAGACGGCATCCGCGGGTTCATCGTTGAAAAAGACATGGAAGGATTTTCCGCCGAGGAAATCAAACACAAGTTCTCCCTGCGTGCATCAATAACCTCCAGCCTGTTTTTCGACAATGTCCGGGTTCCCGACGCCAATTTATTAGCCAGCGTGAAAGGCCTGAAAGGCCCGCTTAGCTGCCTGACCCAGGCACGTTATGGCATCACCTGGGGCGTGATCGGCGCAGCCCAGGCCTGCCTGCAAGAAGTGCTGGATTACACCGAGACCCGAGTCCTGTTTGGCAAACCGGTCAACCAGACGCAGACGATACAGATCAGACTAGCCGACATGGCTCGCCGTATTACCGGCGCCCAGCTTATTTCACTGCAACTCGGGCGCTTGAAAGAAGCCGGAAAAATGAAGCCGGCACAGGTCTCGCTGGCCAAGTGGAATAATGTGCGCATGGCTATCGATATCGCACGCGATGCGCGCGACATGCTTGGCGGCGCCGGGATCAGCACCGAGATGTCGGCGATACGGCACATGCTCAACCTCGAAAGCGTGATCACTTACGAGGGCACCGAGACTGTGCACCAACTCGCTTTGGGCAAGGAACTGACTGGCGTCAGCGCCTTCTGACCGGCCGGTATTCCCACCCCAGCACAAAAGACCTGATTCCCGGTGAAGTTCGCACTCCAGAAAGAGCACCGTAATGTCTGGCTGATCGCCGCACCGCTGATTCTGTCCAATATCACCGTGCCTTTGCTGGGCATGGTGGACACGGCGGTAATGG
>JAPUHG010000233.1 GCA_027297845.1 Gammaproteobacteria bacterium
ATCATCTTCTGGGCATGCGCTTCTCCGTCGCGGGCAAAAACGAGATTCGGATCAAGCTTGAGAGCGGACTGATAGTCGTTGAGCGCCAGTGGCCACTGCTCGACAGCAGCGTGTCTTTCAGACTGTTCCCGGAATAGTGAAATCTCGACCAGTTTGGTCGCCTGATCGACCTGGTCGAGCCCGTCCCTGGCTTCCTCCGAACCCGGTTGCATCCTGAGAGCGGACTGAAAGGCTTTGCGGGCGTCTTGCAGCCTGTTTTCGGCCAGGCTGGCGAAACCGGCAGACATCACGCTGGTGTAACTACGCCTGGCCAATTCCTGATTCAGTTGCCGTAACGCGATCTGTGCGGGCTGCCATTCGGCGTCAATTGCCAGCAATTCCTGGTAAGCCTGCCTTGCGCCGGACAAATCGCCGTCCGCCGCCCGCGCCCTGGCGATGGCCATCAGTGACCACACCTGCTCGATAGTCGCGGATCGGCTGAGCCCCCGCTGGGCCTGACGATTGGCGGGATCGATTGCCACTGCCAGTTCGAAATTCTCCTTTGCCGCCACGGAATCGCCAGCCAGTAAAGCCTGTGCGCCGGTCGCGAGTGCAGCCTCCAGCACGACGCTTATCTGACCCGTCAGCCGATCAATTTCATCCAGCGCCGTTCGGTAAGCGGTAAGCGCGTTGGCATAGTCGGCGTCACGGAACATGTTGTCCGCGTCACGGGCGAGCTCTACCGCGGTATCAAACTCTTTGGCAGCCCACATTCGGACCGCACGATCTTCGAGGGCGATCTGCTTGCGTAACAACTGAGCCACATAGCCTTCTGCTTCCTCGCGATCACGTGCCGCCTGCGCTTCTTCGTAGGGTGCCAGCCGGGTATCGGCAGGTGCGGTAGTTTCGGCCGCTGCCAGTCCCTCCCCTGCGACCACTTCGGCTGGTAATTGAATATCGGCCTGAGTTTTCAGCCCACGCTTGTCAATCTTGCCCGGCAAATAGAGAAAAACCACGGCGGCAATAATCAGCAAGATGGCCATCAACAGACCTGTCAGCCAGGCTCTCTTTTGTGAACCGTCTTCGTCTGCTCCTGGTCGTTCCGAATCGGTCCCTTTGTGCCGGTGGCGAATCGCGACGATTTTGTCGGTAACGATCCTGGTATCAATCGACTCGCCAGGTGGCCGCGTGGCGGTCGAGCCAGCGCCAGTGATGTCGGCGAGCAAATCCCGCACTTCACGAATCGAAGCAGGCCGATCCAGCGGGTCCGCCGCCAGAATACGCATCACCAGCTCCTCCAGACCGTCCGGCAGAGGGTAATTCGTCTTTGGTGGTTGCGGGACCTGGCCGGCGATCTTTTTCTTGTCCGGATCCGGATAAAAAGGCGGATTCCCGGATATCAACTGATAAAGCATCGCGCCAACAGCGTAAATATCGTCACCGATCGAACCTGGTTGACCATCCAGCTGCTGGGGACTGGCCGAATACGGCGAACCACCGGGAAATGCGTCGCTTTGCCCCCCGATCAGCCCGCTGATGCCAAAATCGGTCAGCCTGACCTCACCGCCGGCAACGTACAACACGTTACTGAGCTTGACGTCCCGATGCACCATGCCGGCCTCGTGCGCATATTCGAGCGCATCCAGAACCGGTAGCAAGACCGGCATCCAGGCATCGTGATGACGACCAGCCAACGCTTCCATGCTGTCACCCTCGACATATTCCATGGAGATACAGTGGCTGTCGCCATCGCTATGAAATTCGTGGACCCGAACGATGTTGGGATGCACCAGGGGTCTGGTCAGGCTGCACTCATCCCGCAGCAGGTCAATCATGGCGGGATTTTTTGCCAGTGCGGGGCGCAGGATTTTCAACGCAACATTGCGTGCAAGCTGCTCATCTCTGGCCAGCCAAACCGCACCCATCCCTCCCGGCCCGAAAAGAGAAATAAGGGTAAACCGGCCAGATATCTGCTGTCCCTTGTGATATTCCTGCATCGTATGGAAGTCTATGGTCGAATACTGCCCGCATTCAGGGCCGCATCCTGTTCTTCCATAATAATACCGGTGTCCGCGGCATAGATATCCCGGAGAATGACTTTCCATTCATCGAATTGCGCATCCACTGTCCCGGTCAACTCAACCGTCTGACCTTCGACTTCGACTACCATCGGCGCGACTTGCGCCTCCATGGACTCGCCCAGCTCTTTCATGGCTTCAAAATGAAGTTGCGATTCCTTGGACCTGTCCATGCCACTTTTGAAAACTGCCACTCCGCCAATCACGCCACTGGCGCCTGCGATCCTCGCCGCCTGGGTATCCGATTTACTATCCACGACAATTCCGCCGATAACCATCAACGCGCCCATGAGCTTCCGGTTTCTGGCGGCAGCTCTCAGCTCGCGCAACGCTATTGCTTCCTCGAAAGTGAATTTCCTCCAATCCGCATAGGGCTGATCCATCTGCCGGTACAAGGTTGCGTAGTACTGGTCGAGCGTATCGACATACATGTATTCACGTTGCCGAATGCGCATCATCCTGGCCACCATGGGGTCTTCCACCGATGGCAACCTGCGAACCTCGTATTGCCCTTTGTTCTGTTCGAGATAATCGCCAAATACTTCGGGAGACAACTCGCCAGCAAACCTGAGTTCGGCGACCCGGCGAATATTTTCAAGGTCGCGAACCGTCATCTGCTGGCGCACCGCCAGCAGATCGTTGGCAATCGAATTATAAAGATCCAGAAACGGATCCCCGCGAGACGGTACATAATCCTTATAGGCATACTTGCTAGCCCGATCCTCGTACTTCTTGTCCAGCCACTTATGCCCAGCCGCGTCGACAGCCTTGATCCTTAGTTTGAGTATTTCTCCATCCGAAGAGAGTATTTCGCCAAAAACCATCAAGTCGGAACCACTCGATGCCTTTGGCAAAACCCTGACCGCACCCCAGGCCCCGGAGTCTTCCAGCACCCGTTTCATCTGGTACGCCATGTAGCGCGCCTCCGCCTTGCGGACTTCGGGGAAAATGTTTCTTTTTTCCTCTTTCTCCTCGCGCACAGCCAGATCATCCGCTATACCAGGATCAAAGATCGCGACCCCAATATCCAAAACTGCCGTGTCAGGGAAATCCTGGCTGGCCGTTTTCAGCGGGGTCGGGTTCGCCTTGATGATCTCCTGCTGAACGCAAGCGCCGGCAAAAGGCAGCATCAATACAACGATAGAAAGTTTGATTTTTCCAGCGGTCATTTACTGCCCTGTCGCTTTCTTGTAGGCACGGTATTCATCCCAGAGTTTATCCCTAAGCTCAGGATCTTTCTCATTTTCAGCCGCTTCGCGCAACTGCCTGGCAACGATATCGTCGTCACTGCCATCGGGAATATCCGCTGGCGGCGGATTCAGCGAAGTGGTGCCGGCTTGCTTGCCTTGGGGCGGCGCATTGTTAGCGCTGATCACGCCGGTTTTATCCTGGCCATCGGCAGGATTACCCGCGGTCTGTCCCGCAGCGGCAATCATCGGACCTTCACCATCTTGTTGTCCGTTCGTGCCACCAAAACCCGTTCCCTCGCCTTCCTCTCCAAAGCCACCACCTGCTCCGGGAGAACTTCCCATCTTGGTTCCCTGGCTAGCCAGGATAACGCCGTCAAAAACCGTCAACGATCCCGATAGCGCGGCATCAAGAACTGCAACCTGGTCGCCGCTCGACTGCGCACCGGTAATAATCACGACCGTTCCGCTACCACTGCCGGACGGACCCTGACCATCGTCACTCCCCTGCGGGTTGCCACCGACGACCAGGACCGTTCCCGCTGATCGATCGCCATCGCCTTCCGGCTGACCTGACCCGGCAGGCAAGCCCAGCGGCACCGTTACGCCACCCGGCAAAAGAATCTTACCCGGGATAACGGTCGCGTCGCCCGCAAGAATCAGCCTGGCGTAAGTCTGTTGGCTGGCCGCGGAGAGACCATCCTGCTCTGCCGCCTGCATGCCATCGTTTATCGCGTTCATGACCTGCGCCAACCCCTCCATTTCTGCAAGCGCCGCTTCCAGCTGCTCGCCGGAGACGCCTGCGCTGGCTGCCGCGGCGGATCTCGGCTTGGCATCAGCCGAATCGTCGGCCGCCGATTTTCTGGCTGCCTCGGCCAGTTCGCCGCTGGCCTGTTGAATTTGCCGGGCGGCTTCGGTCAGCGCCTCGCCGACAGCCTTTTTTAACGCCTCCTGGTATTCAGGACTTCCGATCTCCTGGGGCAAACCGCTCGAATCATCCATCTGGTCGCTCTTGGAGTCGGCTGCCATCTGCCCTGCCGCGATCATGTCCACCAGGTCCTGCAGAGCCTGGCGCGCCTCTGCCGTCGCCTCTCCGGCGGCCTGTAAATTCTCCTCGCCACTTTGTTCAGCCGCGCTTTCCGACTCTTCGCCATCGGCGCTGTCTGCGCTATCAGCAAGCTGGGCTGCCGAACTGGCATCCTGATCACCCTCTTCCGATGAACTGGCTGACTCATCGCTGGCTACGGATTCTTCACCAGCAGCCTCTGCCTCGGACACCGCATCCTCGCCCTCCGCGCTGTCTGATCCTGAGGAACTGCTTTGACCCGCTGATGCCTGGCTCTGGCTGCCTGACTCACTGCCGGCTGCAGATTCGCTGGATTCTTGCTGCTCCTGTTCCTCGGACGCTTCGGCAACGGCTTCAGACGCCTCTTCCAGCGCCTCGTTCGCGTCTTCTATCGCCTGCTCTGCTGCCTGCATCGCCTCATCACCAGATTGTGATTCGGCTTCATCTCCCGCCGAACTGGCGGCTTCGCTTGGCGCACTACTGGCCGCGGATTCACTGGCATCATTGGAGCTTTCGCTGGCCTGCGCCGAGCTTTCCCCGCCTTGTGAGGAGGTCGAGCTGGCACTTTGTTGGGTTTCGCCAGATTGTGAGGCCTCTGCGGACTCACTGGCGCTGGCAGACTGAGCCTCCGCACTCGAAGATTCTGCTTCACTGCTGCTTTGTTCGGATGACGAACTCTCCGCGGACTCGCTTGACGAGCTTGCCTGGCTCTGTGCCTGAGACGAACTTTGGCTTTGCGACGACGACTGACTCTGGCTTTGCGAGGTAGAGGGTATCGGCGGTGGTGGCGACGATGACGAGGATGAGGACGAAGACGAGGAAGACGAAGATGATGAAGATTGCGACTGTTGCTGCGTCGTCGCGCAGCCTGCCATCACCAGTCCGGCAATTACCAGTATCCAGATTCGACCAATGTATTTGGTATTCATAATGAGCCCGCCTGTGGCTTCAAAAAGCCATATTTGTAATTTCCGCAATCGCCTGCGGCCCTAAGGATACTCGCCTGCTTCTCATGGCCACAAGAGTGCTTTTGCGGCCAGTCAGCTACACTCCCTTGATTAGACTGACCAATCGGTTAAAGTTCTGCAAGACCTGGCGGAACTATTCATCTTTCAGTGGTTCGTATTGGAACGAACACGGCGAAAGCGGCTATACGAGTTTTGTCAAAAACTACCTTAAAAGCAACGAATAACTTGATGAAAATAAAGAATTTCTCTGCTTTTCCGTCTTTTCCCCTTGGCGTGCTTATCCTGTCTGCTTCATTGCTTGGCGCCTGCGTCCATCATGTCAGGGTCAGCGGTAGTTTCCCGGCGCCGGTGGGCGATCGGCTCCCGTTGGTGGTTGGCTTGTATTTTTCACCGGAATTCAAGAACTACGCTCCCGTAGAAGTGCTTTACCAGAGAAGCAACTGGAAGATAGACCTGGGCACAGCCAGCGAGCAGATGTTCGAGCAGGTTTTTTACAATTTGAGCAACCGGATCGTCGTACTGAAAGACAAGCCAGATGGCAATGAGCCGCCTGAAGGCGTCGACCTGATCGTGATACCGACATTTACCGATTTCGGCCTGCTCGATCCTTCGGCAACGCCGCTCGAGTTTTTCTCCCTATCTTTTAAGTACAAAATCGATGTCTTTGCGCCCGATGGTAACCTGGTTGCCGACTGGACCATCAACGCGTATGGCAAGGCGCCCTCTTATGCGCTGAATGCGAAAAACTCGGTCAAAGAAGCGCTGATGTTTGCATTGCGCGATGCGGCAGCGAGTCTGACACTTGATTTTCCACGGCAACCCGGTGTAATTAGATATATCAACAAAGCAGGGGCAAACTCAGTTGCGCAAACCCAGCAGGAAGAGAATTCTGATTAACAACACGACATTAAAAGTCCATTCAACGCCTGTCGTAACGGCGGGGCTGATCTCATGCATTGCCCTGCTTGGCGGGTGCGTTAACTCGAAAATCGAAGAAATTCGGCACAACACCGGTAACGAGCCCATCGAGGCAATCCAGGAATATGAATCGGTGGTCGTTCTCACGCGGCGAACCCATACCGCGCAGGAAACGGAAAAGTCCTTTACCGAGTGCGTCTCAAAAAAACTGACATCGAGCAAGAAACCGATTCGAATTACCAAACAGGCACAGTTCGTCGATCTGATGTTCCCCTACTTCGAACCACGCCTGGCGCCAAATAATCCCTATGAAATGCCCGCCCTCCTGGCCAAACCCGGGGTTTTGGATCGGATCAACGATATTGGCGTGCGCTACGTCATCTGGATCGATGGCAGCACCGAGACACTGGACCAGGGCGGGACCATGACCTGCGCGTTTGGCGGAGCCGGTGGTGGCTGCCTGGGGATAACCTGGCGGGAGAAAGAATCGAGCTATGAGGCATCGATCTGGGATCTGAAGAAACAACAAGTCGCCGGCACGATCAGCGCAGATGCCAAAGGAACCTCCTACATGCCGGCATTGGTCATACCGATCCCGATGATTGCACGCACGGCCAAGGCCGCCTGTAACGGCCTGGCGAACCAGATCCAGTCCTTTCTGACAGAAGGATCAGGCTAAGGCTAAGGCATTCCAATAGCCTGCACGGTAGAAAGTACGCTTGCTAGTACTCCATGTATGCGGTGCCGGAGAATTCTTCCCGCAGAAAAAGGTCGTCGGTAACCACCGGTTGTGCATCCACATATCGCTGCCGATAAATGGCCCGCTTGACGGCATCTCGCATTTTTACATTCATGGCTTTGGGGGAATTTGAATCAACGAACTTCAGGTTGCGCACCACGCCATCTTCGTTGACCGAGTAGCTGACGGCAACAAATCGGTCATCATAATTTTCATACATGCCCGGACCCTGATTCGGCAAGGACGGTCTGGAATACTTCAGTTTCTTTGGCTGCCCAAAATTGGCGGCCAGCAAACTTGCAGCGTCCTCCTCATCGGCAAGCAACTGCCAGGCGACACGGTAAGCGTCATTGGCCAACCGCGGCCTGCGGATCAGCATATTCCAGTCACCCAGCCGGATATACGCCCCGGCGCGCTGAACCGCAGAAAAACGTTGCGGGTTTTCATCCATGATTACAATCACTTTCTGCAGCGTGCGGGTGCCTTCCTTGCGACCTTGATAAGGCGATTTAATTGGCGCTTTCTCCCGCATACGAATCTTGCCGATCTCCCGGGTATTCTGAGTGTCGATATTTTTGGCCTGAATCGTCGTTGCTCTGCCGCGCGCAATCAACCTGGAACCGGGTACACCGTACGATTGCTCCTTGAAGCGTACAGACGCGATGCCATTCAAGGCATCGACAAGGCCTGGATCGTTGTCCGGCAAGTACTGTTCGAGAATCTCCAGGGCATCCACGTAAAGTTCTCTCGCCGCGCGAAACTGCCAGGATTTGACCTTGAATTCTGCCTGCTTAAGAATAAATGGGACAAACTCGAGAGAATGTTTGTCCAGGTGGCGCACATTGATGGCGTAGACCAACTCGGTAATCATGCCGGCCTCGTCATCCTTTTCCATCGCGGCAAAATTACTGATCATCTGATCGAGAATCGGCAATTGCAGACCCGTCATCACTCCGTCCGCGCGATGCAAAACGTGCTGGGCTCGATTTAGCATCTCTATCGCCCCTGGGTAATCGCCACTGTCTTGCTTTAACTGCGCCAAGAAAACGAGTGGCTCGATCAGCGCCGGGTCAAACACGCCGCCATTCCTGTCGATGAGCTCGATCGCCAGTCCACCGGCTCGTTCCGCCTGAGGATTATCGCCTGATTGCTTCTCAAGCATGGCGAGTTTCATTAACGGTTCGACCAGTAATGCCCTGATTTCAGCACCATATTCCGATCCCTGCTCGAGAATGTGTGCGGCGAGCTCCGTAATATCTGAGTGCTCGCTCGTTGTGGGTAGCGCCGGGATTTCCAGGTTGGAATCGGGGCTGCTGCCGGTACCCGATGCATCAGATTCCGGACCGGTCAAACCGATTTCGTCCTGTTCGATCGCTAACTGATCAGTGGGCTCCGCCGACTGGACGACTTGCTGTGTCGCGAAAGTGATCCCTACCAAAAGGAGCGTCACGACCAGTCGGCAATGAAGTGAGATCATCATATTGGGCTATCCTAGTTGTCAGCCGGAATGGCGCCTACCGGCAACGTCGTCCCCGCAAACTCTTCCCGCAAAAACAAATCATCGGTTACCACCGGCTGCCCGTCCACATACCGTGGTCGAAAAATGGCTCCCCTGACTGCGCTTCGCATGTTTCCATTCATTACTGCAGGAGAATTGGAATCGACTATTTTCAGGTTGCGCACGACTCCCTTTTCGTTAACCGAATACCTGACCTCGGCATACTTATTATCATAATTTTCATACCTGCCTGGACCGAATTGCGGCAGTCTCGGCCTGAAGTATTTCAATCTTTTGGGCTGACCAAAATAACTCGCCAGCAATTTGGTCGCGTTATCTTCATCGGCAAGTATTTGCCAGGCGCTGCGATAAGCATCATGTGCGAGACGTGGCTTGCGCGTAATCATGAACCAGTCTCCCAGCCGGATATAGGTTTCCGCGCGTTCGATCGCCGGAAAACGGTCGCTATGCTCGTCCATAATGGTGATCATTCTCCGCAGCGTCACAGTACCTTCCTTGCGACCGAGGTATGGCGACCTGATCGGCGGAAACGGTAAAGGTAAATCCCCATGTGGACGAGCCAAACGATCGAGAAGCTTGGCTCGGACCTGTCCGTCGTTGCCCGAAAGC
>JAPUHG010000234.1 GCA_027297845.1 Gammaproteobacteria bacterium
CAGATCGTAAGCGATGACCTGGATTGGCTGCCTTTCGTGGAGGGCGTCAATAACCATCGGGGCAGCCTGCTGACCCGGCACCCGGGACACATGAGATGGCTGATGGATATTCTCGCCAGCCGCGACCTGTTTTTTGTCGATAGCAGAACGACGCCGCTTAGCGTTGCCTTGCAACTGGCCAAAGAGCACGCAGTCAGTGCTACCCGGAGAGATATTTTTCTCGATCACGAACTGGATGAGAATGCGATCCGACAGGCGCTGGCCAGGGCGATCGATATAGCGCTGGAAAAAGGCAGCGTTGTGGTCATCGCCCACCCTCACCCGATGACGATGGATATACTCGAGCAGGCGATTCCATCGTTAGCGCTGGCGGGCGTCAGGTTGAGTAGTGTCCCAGAGGTAATCCTGCATCGTCAGAATCGCAATGCGGCCCGGCGAGCTGCGCTCGCCGAGACGACGGCCCCATGAACCAGGGGCAGAATGTCCCCACAACCCGTCGCCAGGTACGCTGGTTGCATGCGCTGTTCGTGGCGATCCTCGGTGCGTTTATTTTTTTGAATCTGGATACCACCGGCAGCGGGAAATTGCTGGCCGCGTTTTTCGGATTCAGCATTTTGACGGCTGCCCTGGTGTGGCGGTGCGATGAAGACAGCTGGTCGCTACCGCTGCTAAATTTTGCCGGTGTAGTCGTGGTGTCTCTTGCGGTTTGGCATTACGGGGCGGCAGCGGGTTTGAACGGCCTGGTTACTCTGCCGTTGCTGGCGGCGGCTCTGCGCCAACCGCCGGCCCACGTTGTCGGATTGCTTTTGGTTGCCCTCTTTTCCCAGGGGATGGCCGTACCCGACTGGTCGTCGCGCTACCAGCTATTGCAATTCTTCCTGCCGGGTATCGCTGCGCTGGCTATCGTCATTTTCCAGCGCGACCAACGGGAATCGCTTGACCAGAGATTGACCAGGCTGGAGATACTGGATGCGCTGACCGGCGCGCATAACATCCGCGCGTTCAACAATCTCCTGCAACGCACGCATCAACTTGCAAAGCGTCACGGATACTTTTACTCGATCGTGGCGGTGGACCTGGTCGGCCTTCATTCGATCAACCAGAAATTCGGCAGGGCGGTTGGCAATGGATGCCTGCAAAGCCTGGCCGAAGCTCTGCAGGAAACACTGAGGACTACCGATGTGCTGGCGAGGGCGGGTGGCGGAGAGTTCCTGATATTATTGCCCGCAACCAATCATGAAGGCGCGGGCCAGGCGATGCAGAGAATTCGCGAGCGGATTGCCGGCGTGACCTACGAGGCCAACGGTTCGGTAATGCAACTGGCCGTGCACGCCGGGGCGGCGACCTATCCCACGGACCAGCAGGAATCTGACGAGATGATCGATCACGCGGACCGGCAACTGGAGCTGGATCGAAGTCTGCGTCACAAGAGTCAACCGACCTGGGTCTGACCGGTGGTGGAAATTCTTCGAGCGAAGCAGGGAAAAACATGGCGGCATACCAATTAACCTGGAAAGGGTTCCTGATCAGGCTGGGCGTGGCATTGCTGCTGGTGCTGACGACTTTTAATCCGTCCGGTTATTCCTATTTCCACTGGCTAAAGGGTAGCCTGCCAGACTCGATCAGTGCGCTGCAGGCATTTGCAGGCGTGATATTACTGATTGGCTGGGTCATGTTTATCAGAGCCGGCAAGCGATCGCTGGGATTTCTCGGCCTGGTTCTGGCCAGCGCATTTTTCGCAACCCTTTTCTGGCTATTGATGGACTGGGGGCTGCTCGAGCCCGAAAACATCGATGCGGTGACCTGGCTGGTGGAAATTCTGCTGGCAGGAGTACTTGCCATTGGCATGTCGTGGTCGCACATTCGCAGAAGAATGTCGGGCCAGGTCGATGTCGATGAAGTCGACGGCAGTGGTTGAGCGGAAAGATTCGGGTTTGAAAAAAAGGAAACATACAATGAAAAAAAACCAGTTGACTACATTTCTTTTGCTGGCGTTATTGCCAATTGCCTTACTGGCGGAAACGCCGGAGGAAAAACTGGCTGGCATGGATATCGAGCTGGCTGAACCCGGCCCGTCCCAGGGTTTGTTTGTGCCCGCCGTCACCACCGGCAATCTGGTCTTCCTATCGGGTCACGGGCCGGCTAAACCCGATGGTGGTTATGTTACCGGTAAGGTCGGTTCGGATATCAGCATCGAAGAGGGGCAACTTGCCGCGCGTTACACCTGTATTGCGCTGCTGGGATCCTTGAAGCAGGAGATCGGCGAACTATCGCGGGTCAAGCGCATCGTCAGGGTTTTTGGCATGGTCAATGTTGCCGACGGTTTCAACCAGACTCCTGCCGTGATTAACGGCTGCTCTCAGTTATTGATCGACCTGTGGGGCGACAATGGCAGACATGCACGCGCTGCAGTCGGCATGGCGGAATTGCCTTTCGATATCTCGGTCGAAATCCAGATGGTGGTTGAGCTGAAATAAGCGTCCACCGGTCACCGCGATAGGTCCGCTTCGAGTGTCCGGATGGTGCATGTAACTTGTCGATCCACGATGCAGAGGATACAAAGCCGTACCCGGGTCTGATCTGCTGCGTGCCAAGCTTGACCCGGCGAGCTGAGAGCGCCAAACTCTGTTTTTCAGCCTTTTCCTCTTGCCGGCCGCCCGGCAGGGCGAAAAGGGGATTTTTGGTCTACGCTTTAAGTGTGGCGTATTTGCAACAGTTGAGCGTATGCCAGAGAGCCTCATTCCTTGCTGACATTGGACCTGTAACGCGCTATCGTTAAGCTGACTTGACGTTAGTCAAGGCTTTTTGCCGCGTGATTATCGATTCTGTTGGTCTTTATGGTGTGACATACATACAACAAACCTGAATTTGAATTGTCCTAACAATGTGAGTGAGTTTGGAGCTATGGCGGCCTGAGGCGGGCCGCCTGCATTCGATACACAAAAAGAAGGGGAAGACACAATGAGTAAACAATCTGGTGCTGGCGTTTTTGCACGCTGGCTGGTTTTACCGGCGTTACTGGCTTTGGTTCTGCCAACAGCTAGTGTATTTGCGCAGGAAGGTGCGATGGCGGAAGTCGTGGTTACCGGTTCGCGCATTCGGCAAAACCCGCTGGATCAAAAAGATCCGGTATTAACGATCACCGCGGAAGATATGAGGCAATCGGGTTTTGCTTCGCTGGGTGATTATCTCAATCAACTATCGATTTCCGGTTCGTCGCTGAATACCCGTTATAACAGCAGCGGCAACTTCGGATTCCCGCCTGATGGCGGCGGCATCGGCGCCGGTTCAACACAGGTTGATTTGCGTCACCTGGGTTGTAAACGAGTGTTGGTCCTGGTCAACGGCGTACGCTGGGTCAATGGGGCGTCAGCCTCCGGTGTTTCGTCCTGTGTTGATCTGAACACCATTCCGATGAGCGTTGTCGCACGCATCGAAGTGCTGGAAAATGGTGCATCGCCACTGTACGGTTCGGACGCAATTTCCGGCGTGGTCAACATCATCACCAAGACCGACGTGAGCGGTATCAGTATATCCGCTTATACCGGTCAGTTCGATGAGAACGATGGCACGACCCAGGAATACTCGATAACGATGGGTACCACGGACGGAGATTCGTCTTCCTGGCTCAGCCTGAACTATTACAAGCAGGGCAGGGTTAAAGCGAGCGATCGCAGCCTGGCCCAGTTCCCAGCGCCCTTCGCGGGGGGA
>JAPUHG010000235.1 GCA_027297845.1 Gammaproteobacteria bacterium
ACACCGCACTCCCAGCTTGACAATAAGTCGGTCTCTCGGCCGCAGAACTAGCGCGCGCTCTCGCGAGCGATTTAGGAGCAGAAGCTGATGTCTTTCCAGCAACGATTCGGCGACGACGGATCAAGCGCCAGCCGGTCCGAACAAGCGGGCAACCATTACGATAAGATGTATGAAAAGTATGGTGAAATCCCGCATTGCTGATTCATCGTAACCAATGCATCGCATTTAACAATACTTGGGAAGCTCTCGATTTTATGCGAAGAGTAGGAATTCGCACCCAACAGGAACGTAGCGCCAATGGAAAAGACCGATACGACCTCAGATCATGAGCGCACAGATCCATTGACCATCGCGCTGCAAGGGCTTTCGCTGGAAATCGGTGTGCACGACCTGGAAGCGCTTGACCGGAATCGTCGTCTATTGCCAACGGGCGGGCGAATATACGTCAATGCGGTCGCCGGCGAGAATCCCGAAGCACGAATCACGACGGCAGCCCAACTGACGGCTTACGGATATCAGCCCGTTCCGCATATTGCTGCACGGCGCATGCGGACGGTGGAAGAGCTAGACGATTATCTGGCTGGCTTTGTGCAACGCGCCGGTGTTAGCGAAATCCTTGTGATCGGCGGGGACGTGACCGAGCCGCTGGGGCCATATGGCGATGCTGTTGATGTGATTGCCTCAGGCCTGCCTGCCAAACACGGGATCAGGCGGATCGGAATTGCCGGCTACCCTGACGGCCACCCCGACATCGAGACAACGGCGCTGAACCGGGCGCTGGAAACTAAGTTGGCGGCTTGTAGGAAAACTGCGACCGATCCATACATCGTCACTCAGTTTTCTTTCCAGGCCCGGTCGATCATCGACTGGTGTCGCGCCATCCATGATAAACATCCCGACCTCCGCATTCACGCCGGCATCCCTGGTCCAGCCAAACTCCGCACGCTAATGCGCTTTGCGCGAATTTGCGGTGTGCAATCGTCCATGAAGAAACTCTTGGCGAACAAGAAAACGGGTCTTGATTTGCTGCGTGGCGCAGCACCCTGGGAACAACTGGAGGCGATTGGGCAATACCGCCTCGAGACGGGTCGACCGCTCAGCGCACATCTGTTTACTTTTGGTGGACTTACCGAGACCGTGAGCTGGCTGCAGCAGGTCCGAACCGGCGGGAGACGGAACGGCCGCGTCGTAAGATTCTAGTTGACTGGACCTGTTCTCCTCGAAATGGGTCAGTGGAAAGCGTTACCAAAAACGTCTTGCGTTGTCGACGTTGTTAGTAAGTAATTGTTTTATAAGAAAGCCCCGGTAGCTCAGCTGGATAGAGCACCAGATTCCTCATTAGGGGGATAAGTCGTGGGTGAAGATGTCATCGTAAACATTCCAAGCGCTGAAATAAAGATCGAAACATTTGCGCCAACCGTGCTGGTAAGCGGCCGGGGGAATCGGGGGTGGTTGAGCTGCAGCGTGTTGGTGGCCTCCATCATGAGTATGTCCGGATGGCCGCGAAGATTGCAGTTCCAGATGATTGATAAGGATTGACAGGTATCGCGATCGCAACTGCTGCAGCGCAAAATATTGTACCCTGCATGCTGGAACTTGGCGGAAAATCCGTGGCAATCGTCTATTCGGACGCCGACATGGATACGGTTATCGACTCCGTCAGATGAGGAATCTTTTTCAACGCGGGTCACGTTTGCTCAGCCATGTCTCGACTGATCGTGCACAAAGAAATTCACGACGAACTGGTGGACGGAGTTGCGGCCATGGCAAGGTCGC
Organism: Gammaproteobacteria bacterium; assembly: GCA_027297845.1. Classification (GTDB taxonomy): domain Bacteria; phylum Pseudomonadota; class Gammaproteobacteria; order Steroidobacterales; family MnTg04; genus MnTg04. The sequence goes on from JAPUHG010000235.1 coordinate 1,777, forward strand.
TGTCGGTTGGCACCGGCATCGATCGCTCCGAATTCGGACCTAATTTGGGTGCGATGATCTCCGAGTGGCAGGGCGATTGGGGCGACAGCAAATGCCGTGGCGCCGAGAGCAATGATGCGCTAGGCGTTACAGGTGGCAACAAAACCAAATCACGTGGGTTGGTTCCTCGAGCCGACCATATACAAAGACGTGACGCAAGATATGGCGATCGCTAACAATGAAGTTTTTTCGACCGGTGCTCTCTGTACTGAAATTCGAAAGTGATGATGACGCCATGGCAATAGCTAATGCGCCAGACTACGTTAACGAATGGTTTGCAGGTAGCGTCGAAACGCCGTTCAGCGGCTATGGCAAGTCCGGTTACGGGGGTGAGAACTGCCGCGAAGCATTGTGGAATTACGTGCAAATAAAATATATCGCGGTCGCGGTGGGTGAGTAATCTTGGAAATGGAAACGGTATTTACGAAAGTGCGGCCAGACATCGAGCATGAGATAGGACAAGACAATGTTCAGGTCCTGGGCCTCGATATTCATAAACCTGTATTTTTGATATCTGCGGTTCTTGTCGTCGCGTTTGTGATAGCAACGCTGATGTTCCTAGAATCTACCGCCGCCGTTTTCGGCGCCATGAAGTTGTGGGTGACCACAAAATTCGACTGGGTATTCATGATATCAGCAGACTTTTTCGTATTGTTTTGCCTGTTTGTGGCCTTTACTAAATTGGGACGCGTTCGCCTGGGCGGACCGGAGGCCAAACCCCATTATGGTTATCCGGCTTGGCTCGCCATGCTGTTTGCTGCAGGCGTTGGTATTGGGCTGATGTTTTTCGGTGTACTCGAGCCTGTAACACATACGCTGAATCCACCGATTGGGATCGATCCGGCCGATAAGGAAACTGCGAGAGCGGTAGGTATGTCAGCGGCCATCCTTCATTGGGGCCTGCATGCCTGGGCAATTTATGCTGTTGTGGGCTTAGCCCTGGCTTTTTTCTCGTTTAACCGCGGTTTGCCGCTTACACTGCGCTCCGCTTTTTACCCGCTCTTCGGTAAAGCGGTATGGGGCCCTTTTGGTCACGTAGTTGATATAACGGCCGTGCTGGCGACTATTTTTGGCCTCGCAACCTCGCTGGGATTAGGAGCCGAGCAGATCGCTGGCGGCCTGAATTATCTGTTTAACGTATCACCGTCCAGTACAACAAAAGTGTGTCTCATTCTGGGGATTATTGCGATCGCGCTCGTATCAGTCATCGCGGGACTGGATAAAGGTGTCAAGCGGCTGAGTGAGATCAACATGGGCCTTGCGGCTTTCCTGCTGCTGTTTGTCATTGTTGCCGGTCCGACGCTTGTGCTCGCAGGTACATTCGCGAATGCAGTCGTGGACTATGTCTACTATCTGCCTCGGCTAAGCAACTGGGTCGGTCGCGAGGATCTGGATTTCTATCATGCGTGGTCGACGTTTTATTGGGCGTGGTGGATCGCCTGGTCACCGTTTGTCGGCATGTTTATCGCCCGGGTCAGCTACGTGCGGTCGGTGCGTGAGTTCAT
>JAPUHG010000236.1 GCA_027297845.1 Gammaproteobacteria bacterium
CAGATTACACTGCAATCCATCGGCGACGGCGTAGTCACCACTGACGAGAACAGCGTCGTCGATTATCTGAACCCGATCGCGGAGGAGCTGACCGGCTGGTCGCTGGAGGATGCCCAGGGGAAAAAGGTCGCTGAAATATTCCGCAGTTTCCATGAAGAAACCTGCGAACCGCTGGAAAATCCGTTGGCGATGGCGATCAAACGCTGCCGCCTGATAAAAACTGTCCGCCCGACATTGCTGATTCGGCGCGATGGTAACGAACTTTACATAGAAAGCACGGCTGCACCGATACGCGATGGCTCAGGAGACGTAAGCGGCGGTGTCCTGGTGTTTCATGATGTTAGCGAGTCACGCGAACTGAACCGCAAGCTCAGTTACCACGCCAGTCACGATATCCTGACCGGCCTGGTCAACAGGCGTGAATTTGAGAACAAACTGGAGCGGGCCGTGAAAGCCGCGCAAAACAGAGAGACCTCCTTCGCGCTTTGTTATCTCGATCTCGATCAATTCAAGATCGTCAACGATACCTGCGGACACAGCGCTGGCGACGCGCTGTTGGGCCAATTGGGTGCCTTGCTGAAGTCGAGAATACGCTGGCGGGATACAGTGGCGCGGTTGGGTGGCGACGAATTTGGTGTGTTGCTCGAAAGTTGCTCGCTGGACGAGGCAATCAAGACCTCCGAAGAATTGCGCGAAACAGTCAAAGAATTTCGCTTCGTCTGGGAAGATCGGACATTCAGATTGGGGGTCAGCATCGGTATCGTGCCGATTGGCGCAGAAAATCAAGATGTTGCCGCATTGCTCAGCGCAGCTGACAGCGCCTGCGCAGCAGCCAAGGATGCAGGACGAAACCGCATTCACTGCTATCAGGAAAATGATATCGACCTGATGCGCAGGCGTAAGGAGATGCAATGGGCTGCGCGCATCAACAACGCGCTTGAGGAAAACAGATTCGAATTGTTTCGGCAGACGATTCTGCCGTTGCAGGGTAACGTCAGCGGTTCCCATTACGAAATCCTGTTGCGCATGCGCGATGAAAACGGACACATCGTTGCACCGGATCTTTTCATCTCCGCTGCCGAAAGGTTTGGGATTACCCCGGCAATCGATCGCTGGGTTATCGAAAATACGTTCCGCTGGCTTGTCTCCGAGGCTGATGAGAGAAAGCGACTGGCGATGTGCTCAATCAACCTGTCGGGACTGAGCATCGGCGATGACAAGTTTCTGCCGTTCGTGACCGAACAGTTGCAGACCAGCGGTCTGGATGCCGAGAAAATCTGCTTCGAGATCACCGAGACGGCGGCGATCGCCAGCTATTCGCAGGCCAATCGTTTTATCCAGGCGCTAAAGGAATTCGGTTGCCGTTTCGCATTGGACGACTTCGGCACCGGGTTGTCTTCATTTGGCTACCTCAAGCATTTTCCGGTGGACTACTTGAAAATCGATGGCAGTTTCGTCAAAGAAATCCTGCACGATCCTATCGATCGTGAGATGGTCAGGTCGATTAATGAAATAGGTCATCTGACCGGCAAGCAGACGATTGCCGAGTTTGCAGAGAACGAGGAGATCATCGCCATGCTCAAGGGCATGGGTGTCGATTTTGCTCAGGGATACGGCGTATCTAAACCCAAACCAATAACCCGCGACGCGAACGACGACGCAGAAACCACCGACTCCGTTTAGAGAACTCCCAACCGGCCGGGCTATTAGCCGAAAACCGCGATCACCGGCGAAAAATTCAGCTTAACCTGCTTGCGCAACGTCACCTTCGGCGTGCTCCGCCGCGGCATCTCCCGGAAACACATCCACCTGCAGAGCATCATCCACGAGTTCGGCCGCTTCACGGACGAGTTGTGCCTCCATATCGGTGATCACACCGGCTTCGAGCCCAGCGGCGACCGCCTCCTCGAAGTCATATGGGAAGACCTGCTTGCCGGTCGCGTTCCTGATCCTGATTTCCAGTGGCTCCGCGTCTACGGCTTTGCGGAATGCCAGTTCGACACGCCCGACCGGATCGTCTTTTCTCAGGCTGACGAACAATCCTTCGGTGAGCCGATCTCGCGTTGCCGATGGCTCGAGCAGGATCGATGCCACTTCATGGCCAAGACGATCCGAGGCACCCATTGATCGCCGACCCAAAGGAAGAACCAGCATACGCATCAGTCGACCGGCGAGCGGTGATGGGAAATTGCGTAGAATGGAATCGAGACGCTCTTCGATGATACCCAGCGAGTCCTCGAGTGCCCATAGTGCGAGCGGTAGATCTTCCGGGAGGCGGCCCTGGTCCTCGTGGTGCTTGATGACGGCGGAACCAAAATACAGGTGGCTGAGTATATCGCCAAAACGCGCCGACAACTTCTCGCGGCGTTTCAACTCGCCGCCGAGCATCAACATGGCGACATCCGCAACAAAGGCAAACGCGGCACTCATGCGCGACAGGCGTCTCTGGTATTGGGTTAGCGCGCCGATATCCGGTGCGCTGATCAAACGGGAGCCGGTCAGTGCGGCCATGACCGCGCGCACAGCGTTGCTGATCGTAAACCCGATATGTCCGAATATTGCCTTGTCGAAATCCCGCAGGCCCTGTTCTTTGTCTTCGTTGGCAACAGCGAGCATTTCATTCAGCACATAGGGATGACAACGGATCGCACCCTGGCCAAAGATAATCATGCTCCGCGTCAGTATGTTGGAGCCCTCGACCGTGATCGCTACCGGTACAGTGCGATAGGTTGAAACCAGGTAGTTCCTGGGCCCGCCACAGACCGCACGGCCACCATGGACATCCATCGCATCATTCAAACATTGGCGCATTCCCTCGGTGTTGTGATATTTCAGAATTGCTGACAATACCGACGGTTTTTCCCCGAGAGCGAGAGCGGATGCGGTCAGGCGACGTGCAGCATCCATGCGATAGGTCAGCCCGGCAATCCGGGTCAGCGCTTCCTCGACGCCTTCAAAACGGCCAATCGGGGTCTTGAACTGTTTGCGAATCCGCGCGTAAGCACCGGTCGTCAGGGAACACAACTTGCCAGCCCCTGCGCCGAGTGCGGGGAGCGAAATCGCCCGGCCAACCGACAGGCAGTCCATCAGCATGCGCCAGCCCTGGCCGATATATTGCTGTCCGCCGATGACCCACTCCATCGGCACAAAAACATCGGTTCCATAATTCGGGCCATTGAGAAAGGCCCCGCCTGGATTATGCCGATCACCGATCCGAACGCCAGGAACGCTGGTCGGAATCAGCGCACAGGTTATGCCCAGTTCTTCCTCGTCGCCCAACAGACCATCCGGGTCGCGTGCCTTGAACGCAAGGCCGAGTATCGTGCAGGCCGGTCCAAGCGTGATATAGCGCTTCGACCAGTTGACGTTGAAACCGAGAACTTCGCGGCCTTCATATTCACCCTTGCAGACAACGCCATAATCGGTCATTGCGCTGGCATCGGATCCGGCGTAGGGACTGGTCAGCGCAAATGCGGGTATTTCGTCACCCGCTGCGAGGCGCGGGAGGTAATAATCTTTTTGCTTCTCCGTACCGTAATGCATTATCAATTCGCCGGGACCCAGCGAGTTTGGCACCATGATGGTTACGCCAGCGGCCAGGCTGCGGCTGGCGACTTTCATGACCACTTCCGACTGGGCCCTGGGGGAGAATTCCAGGCCGCCGTATTTTTTCGGGATGATCATGCCGAAGAACTTGTTGTTCCTGATGCATTCCCAGCTTTCCTCGGGCAGATCGTTCAATTCGTTATTGATATGCCAGTCATCCAGGGTTTCGCACAGTTCGGCGACTGGTCCATCGATGAAGGCTTGTTCTTCTTCGCTAAGTTCCGATTCCGGAACATCCAGCAGCTTTTGCCAGTCCGGCCGGCCACTGAACAGGTCGCCATCCCACCAGACGGTTCCGGCGTCTATAGCCTCTTTTTCCGTGCTGGACATCACTGGCAGAACGGAACTGAACCATTCCATCAATGGCTTGCTGAAAATAATCCGTCGCAACGGAATGATATTCAACGGGCTGACAATCAATGCAAAGATGATCCAGGGAATTACACTGGTCTGGCCGCCAAGCCATTGCAGGCCACCGATGAGGGCGGCGGCGGCAGCCGTCCACTGCCAGAGGCTTGCACGCAGGAAGGCCAGCGCGATTGCGACCACTACGATCAGAATCCAAGTCAGGGCCGTCATTTCTCTACCTCCGGGTCCAGGCCTGAGTCAAACCTCCCGAGCAGAATGTTTGATGCAATGCATCATAACAGATTCGACCGTGTTTTTGGGCAAAAGTGCGCCGCCGGATCACTGGTCCGCGGTTTCCCGGAATTTGAAGCGCATCGAAAAATCGATTGCCCGGAGATTCTTGGTCAGCGCACCGGAAGAGATGAAATCGACACCGGTTTTCGCTGCGTCCTCCAATTGTTCGATTTGATAACCACCGGAAGCTTCCAGCCTGGTTTTGCCGCCTGCTGTGCGAGTCTTGATCACGGCTTCGGCTAGCAACGCATTGGAAAAATTATCCAGCAGGATGCTGTCGGCATTCGCGGCCAACGCCTGATCCAGTTGTTCCAGATTTTCAACCTCGATCTGTATCGGCAAATCGCTGATTGCTCTCGCCTGTGTAATGGCGGCCGCCACTGAGCCGGCTGCGGCTATATGGTTTTCCTTGATCAGAATCGCGTCAAAAAGACCCAGCCTGTGGTTCATCGCACCGCCGCAGGCGACCGCATATTTTTGCGCACTGCGCAGCCCCGGGATCGTTTTACGGGTATCGAGGATCTGGCATTTCGTACCACTGACCGCGTCGGCGAAAGTTTTCGCCGTGGTCGCTGTCGCCGACAAGGTCTGGAGAAAATTTAGCGCCGTCCGCTCTCCGGTCAATAGCGGGCGGGCCGCACCGCTCAGTCGGCATATCGTTTGTCCGGCCTCGGCGGGTTGCCCCTCTGCGATCATCCATTCGATAGCGATGCTGGCATCGAGCTGACGGAACACCTCATCGAACCATGGACGCCCGCAAATGACCGCTTGTTCGCGGGCGATTACTGCGGCCCGTGCCAGGGCATCGGCGGCCACCAGGCTCGTGGTCAGGTCGCCACTACCGATATCTTCTGCCAGCGCAAGACTGACGACCTGGGAAATATCAGTTGGCAGGGATCTGGATATTGGCGAGTTACGCTCTGTCTGGCTCATTGCTTGTACTGTGGTATCGGCGAATCGGGGCCGCATTGCACTCGGCCGAATAGTGGAATCATCTCTTGTTACCGAGGCGCAGACAAGAAACCCGGCAAATGCCGGGTTTCCAGGTCATTCATTGATCGTCTGCTCAGAATGGCAAGCCATGGATCGAACCGCTCATGCACATCAGCATCGGTAGCGACAGCAAGGTGTTGGTACGGGATGCCATGAAAGCGATACTTTTCGCTTTCGCTTTTTCTTCATCCGTCGCCGGCACCATGCCGAGCAGCTTTTTTTGGTTTGGCCAGATCAATACCCAGACGTTGAACAGCATAATGGTTCCCATCCACGCGCCCAGTCCGATGACGGTCGCTTGCAGCGTGAACGCAGGGACGAAATTCTTGCCCAGGTAGGCCGCGCCCGACAGCCAGGTGACCAGGGCCGCCCAGCGAAACCAGTTCAGCGCCAGCGGTGCTACATACTTGGTGATCGCGGCACCGCCAGGCCCGCCTTCATCGCTCGCGGCTGCGCCCAGTGCGGCAACCTGGACGAAATTGAAGTAGTACAGCAAGCCGATCCAGGTGACACCGGCAATGATGTGCAGCCAGCGTGTCAACTGCAGCCAGTCAAAAGCGAAACCGCCAATCGAGGCGC
>JAPUHG010000237.1 GCA_027297845.1 Gammaproteobacteria bacterium
CCTGATTTGCCCCGTATCGGTTGCTGTAGACAGTGTCCTTTTATTAAACTCAGCAAACCTATACGGCCTTAATATTGCGGCTTTAGCGCGGGCGCGCGACCAATATGCAGCCTTACAGACAAAGCGATTACGATGTAACAAACACGGTGCAAGTCAGCTCCCCGAGCGCTGTGACGGAAGCGGTGTTTGAAACGCTTGCCAAGGCTTTCCCCGGCGAAGAATTTCCCCGCGCGCGCCAGGCCTATGTGGATTTCGAAAAGCTGTTCACGGGAAAGTGGCCCGGTTTTCTGGGGTGCGACACCGTTTATCACGATATTCAGCACACGCTGGACATGTCACTGGCGGTCGCAAGAATTCTCACCGGTCATGAATTAACCGTTCCCGCCAACGAGCGTCTCGGCGCTGCCCGCGTGCAACTTGGCATGATCGTCGCGCTGTTCCACGACGCCGGATACATCCGCAGCAGTGAAGAGGACACCGTTTATCGCCACGGAGCGGAACTGACTCAGTCGCATGTCGGAAGAAGCGCTGCGCTTTTGAAAACTTACCTGCCGACCATCGGCCTCGCAGACCAGGCGGAAGTCGCCGCCATCATCGTACATTTCAGCGGCTATGAGATTCCACTGGATGAAATCCTGGTCGATGATCCTTTGGACGAAAGACTGGGCCACCTGGTCGCAACCGGGGACATGATTGCGCAAATGGCGGACCGCTGTTACCTGGAGAAATGCCGCGATCGCCTGTTCCCGGAATTCGTGCTCGGTCGCGTCAATATGCTGGACGGTGACGAAGACGACGGGGCCGAATGGACACCCGAAGAATTGCTGCGCCGAACTCCAATGTTTTTCGAACAGGTAATGAACGACCGCCTGGATGGCGCATTTAACGGTGGTTACAAATACCTGGAAGTGCTGTTTGACGGAAAGAATCCATACCTGGAATCAATCAACCAGAGCATGGACTATCTCCAGCACATTATCGATACGGGTAATTGGAGTTTGCTGAGGCGCGACCCACCGGTTTTCTCCTGGCAGCCCGATGAAGAAGACGCGATCACCGTCATCCAGAAACTCGCAGCATCTGATCTCAAGAAACTCGCTGGTTAGCAGCCTGGTTAGGGCGGGTCGCTGACGTTTAGGACGTATTGCGCGAATATTTCCGCCAGTCGAGGCGAAACGGCTTCCAGACCCAGCACATCGCTTTCAGCCAGCGCATCTTCCAAAATCGCAACAGTCAATGATTGCAAAGCCTGAGTCGCTACCGGCGCGAAACTCAGATGCCAGGGTTCGCTTTGAAAACCGTCATTGAGCCCCAAATAGGGCCGGTAGAAATCGGTCTGCCGCAGATGCTCGTCCAGCCACTCGGCAAGCTTCCAAAACACACCATCGCTTGTGAATTCCTCTTTTACCAGCCTGATCCGGTAACCCTCGGGCACCGCTGCGCGATCGATAACATCCAGATCGCTTCCCCAATGATGCCTGCTCGCACCAGGCAAAGCAGACCAGCGCAGAATAGTCGCTACCAATTCATCCTTGTTCAGTATCGAATGCTCAAGCTCTACGCCATCTGCGTCGAGTATTGGTCGCTCACCTCTGTATTTCGCATTCCATATGCCGCACTGAGTCGCAAAACTCCGAAAAGCGCTGACCGCTTCCAGTTCTATTCCCTCATCTGCAACCATTGCTTTCAGCGCGAGAAATGCCTGCGCCACCAACGGATGAAGCTGTATGCCCAGCTCGTCAACCGGCAGCACATGGCTATCGTCATAGCCGGTCAGTTGTTTCGCGTTCAACATCCGGTCAGCCCCCATTTGCCGTCAAAGTCCCGGCGCTATATTCGCGAACGGCCTGCTCAATTTCCTCGCGAGTATTCATCACGAAAGGCCCATGCTGGACTACCGGTTCGCCTGTGGGTATCGCCGAAAGAAACAACACGCCAGCACCCTGATCGCCGGCTTCGACACGCCACCGATCGCCATCGCCGAGCAACGCCGCCTGCCACCGATCCACGCTGGTGACCTGACCTGGCTCTCCCGAGCGTACCTGCCCGTCATATACATAAAAAAAGGCGTTGCGATCAGCCACCACCGCGCATTCGAATACCTCACCGGAAACCAGTTTCAGATCGAAATAATCAACCTTGGTCGCATTGCCGGCGACCGCGCCAACTGTCTGCTTGTCCTTTAATCCGAAATGGCCAGCGATAATTTTCGCCGTACCTCCACAGGATAGCGGAACCTGCGGAATTTCTTGTGGTTTGATATCGCGGTAACTGGCTGGCTCCATTTTCAACGAGCCGGGCAGATTGATCCATAGCTGGAATCCGCGCAGCAAACCATCCTTCTGCTGCGGCATCTCCGAGTGAATAATCCCGTGGGCCGCAGTCATCCATTGCACCGCACCCGGACCAAGCTCACCCCTGTTTCCCAGGTGATCTTCGTGGACCATTAGACCATCCAGCATATAAGTGACCGTTTCAAATCCCCGGTGCGGGTGTGGTGGGAACCCGGCAATGTAGTCATCCGGATCGTCGCTATTGAATTCGTCGAGCAAAAGAAAGGGGTCATGCCGCGCGAACTGGGTCTGACCCAGGCTGCGCCGCAGCCTGACGCCGGCGCCATCGCTGGTCTCCATCGCGGTAATTATTCTTTCGACCGGCCTGATGTTCATAAAATTTCACGGCGCGCCACAGCAGTATGTTGGCTCGCCATGTTCCGCGAGGATAATTGATCAGCAGTCGGATGTCGTCATATATCCGCCAATTCCACGGTCTGTTTGGCAAGGGATATGTGTAACAAAGCTGAAACCCTCAACGTTTCCATGGGTCACAAAAAGAAGGAGGCCCGCCATGCTTAAGTTCGTCCGGTTATTTGCCCAGATTTCGATCTATGTTGCGGTCCTGTCGTCAATCTTGATCGCACAGGACCTCGATGATTCCGACGAGTCGCCGACTGTCGCCGAAAATCCAATGACGCTCGACAAAGTTGACGAATTGGTCAGGCGCATCGATGAAAACGCGGTTCGCAACGGTAATAGCTGGCAAATCAAATACAACGAAATATCGATCTTCGTGGTTGGCGACGACAAGGCAGACCGGATTCGCATCATGTCGCCGGTGAGCAACGCGGCACTCCTGAGTGAAGGCCAACTGGTCCGCCTGATGCAAGCCAATTTCGAAATCGCTCTCGATGCTCGATACGCGATCGCGCAGGGTGCAGTGTGGAGCGCTTTTATTCATCCGCTGTCAGCCCTGGACGAACGGCAGTTTTTTTCCGGGATGGGGCAAACCGTATCGCTGGTGGTCACCTATGGGACGACTTTTTCATCCGGTGCGCTGACCTTCACCGGCGGTGACTACTATGACGAGGATGAAAACGCCGATGAACTGGATGTTTTTGGCGACATCATGGAAAAAGGTGAGCAGATCTAGGCGCGGCTATTTGAGCAACCGGAAAATCGCTCATTATTTTCTATCGTACGGCACATATCCTTCCCATTCCCAGGGCAAGTTTGTTTCCCCGATGAGCGCATCAACAAGATACAGAAAAATTCCTTCTCCATTCGAGCTGTTGGAGAGTATCAAGATGCAACGTTGCGCCTCATCCAGGCAAAGGGCGTAGTTATTGGTTCCATCATCATGACCTTCCTTGAAGAAAGCGGGACCGAACGGAGACGCAAAAATCCCCCAACCCAAGCCATAGGCTAACTGGATGTCCTGATTGGCGTTGGTATCCACCGGAAATTGGCTGGGAAATTGATGCTCGGCAGTAATCTTGACCTGCGCGCTCAGCATCTCGACGCGACTCGCCTGGGTAAGACCATCACCGCGCAAAACGCCCGCAAGAAAAGACGCAAAGTCGTCTACCGTGGTGTCCATCGACCCTGCGGCCCTCACTGATTGCCGTGCATTGTGGCCAAGATTGTTCCCTTCTTCGTCGAACCCCCGTGAGAAGTTTGGGCGAAAGTCATCGCGCCAGAGCATCGATGTTCGGCGCATTCCGAATTTTTCAAATACCCGCTCTTGCATGAGCGCATTCACATCAAGCCCCAGACCCTCTTCGAGTACTAATTGGGCGACCTGGATGCCCTCTCCCGAATAAGCGTATCGCGATCCGGGTTCAAAAATAATCTCAAGTTTTTGCGAGTCGCTAAACCAGCGCCAATTAGGTAAACCGGCATTGTGTGAAAGCAACATGCGAAGAGTCCATATGCGCCATCGTGGGTCACCAGCGAGGTCGGCATAGTCCTCATATTGCTCGAGCGGTCGCGGCAGGTAATCTGAAATCAGCCGATCGAGGTCGACGACGCCCTCATCGACAAGTGTCATTACCGTATAGGCGAATGCTGCTTTGGTGAGCGAGGCAGCGTACATAACTGTGTCCGTCTCTAACGCACGCCCTTCGTCAACGTCAGCGAAACCATAGGCCTTCACGTACGCGACCTCACCGTCGCTGATCAGCGCCAAAGCGAGACCAGGCACATCTCCGGCCTGCATAAGATGCTCCACGGTGGAATCGATCTGCTCGGCGGTCAGCGCCACGCCATTGGCGCCTGTGAAACGGGAATCCGGAGCTAAATCCGGAGTCTCGGTGCAAGCGCAGAGAAAGAGCACACTCACAGCAAAAGCGAAACGCATAATTCATTTTCCGAAGTTAGGACCCAGAAAATCATACTAACTAATTTTACTCAAACTGAAAAATGGTCCCTGGCTAGAGCGTGGCGGCTCAAAAATACCGCCTGATCTTTTTGACGCGCCGGTTGAAGGAACTGGTACGCGTTTGCGGGTTATTAGCAATTGGCGAGGGCAGTGTCGCCGCCAGCTCGATGACCTGCCGATTGGAAAGCCTGGATGCGGAAATACCATAGTAATACCGAGCGGCCGCATCGACGCCATAGATGCCACGGCCAAACTCCGCAACGTTGATGTAGTGCTCAAGGATGCGTTTCTTGCTCAGGTTCCTTTCCATTGCAATGGTCAGGACCAGCTCGTGCCACTTGCGCAAGGGGTTGCGCGAGGGACTCAGGAAAATATTCTTGACGGTTTGCTGGGAAATCGTGCTCGCACCGTAAACGAGACGTTTCTCGGAAAGGTTGTACTCCATGGCTTCCTTGAGCGCATTGATATCCACGCCCTGATGAGAATAGAAGTTAGCATCCTCAGCAACGATTAGTGCCCGGATCATGCCGCGTGGCACAGTCTCGATGGGGACTGGATTCCAGCGCAACCTGGGCCAGTCTTTACGCTGGTGTCGCTCGAACTCGTAGCTGCTGATGAAACTGGATCTTTGGACTGGACCTTCTGCGTATTTATCCCAGTCGGGCCAGATACCGATCAGGTAACCCAGGTCCATCATGATCAGTATGGGCAACAGCCAGACGCCGATGCGCAGCGCGCGGATGAAGAGCGGCATGCGAGAAAACGCGCGAAATTTTCCTGATCTACGCAAAGCCATGCCACGTAAGCTGGATCGAGATTGATACACTTGCATTGGCCGGGAACGACTGCAACGACCTGGGTCACGTTGC